>CAVLCX010000083.1:5706-7100 GCA_963661525.1 bacterium | reverse complement strand
TACATATGTAGACGCTACTACGCAGGTTACTAAAGAAAATGCATATTTTTCTTCTGCAAGAGTTGAAAGGCAGACGACAAGAGATGAAAGCCTTGAAAAATTACAAAAAATAGTTCATTCAACGAAAGAAACTGATAAGGCGCATATTGCCGCCGCTGATAAAATCGCCTCAATTTCGGACATAATATCAACAGAAAATAAAATTGAAACACTCGTTAAAGCAAAAGGCGTAAATAATTGCCTTGCAGTAATTAACGAAGATGCAACCAAAGTAAATGTGATTGTTGATTCAAAAGATTTAACGGACCAAATCATTTTGCAAATAAAGGAAATCACTGTATCACAGCTTGGTTGCAGTTATGAGGATGTTACCATTATTCAGTCAAACTGAATTAACAATTATTTTATAATATAATCTTGTATATTTATTCAGTTTGTGTTATAATGGTTCAAAATTAAGGAGGCTTAATTATGGAAATAATATCAAAAAGCTCTATGGGTGAGCTTGTTATATCCGATGAAGTTTTATCATCAATAGCAGTTAATGCAACCAAGGATGTTGACGGTGTATCATCATTCTGTAATAAACCCGTTGATGTTGTTAATACAATTAAGCAGGGCAGTCTTAAAGTTATGAGCCCTGTCAGAATTAAGCAGGAAAACGACAGCTTTTCAATCAGCATTTACATTAACATTGCCCCGGGAAAGAAATTTCAAACCGTTGCAACACAGGTGCAAAGCGCCGTTAAGGAGTCTGTTCAAAATATGACAGGCAAGCTTGTAACAAAGGTTAATGTTATTGTAGCCGGTATTGATTTTGATGAGCCTGTAAGCTCTGTTGAACCTTGTGAAACTGAAGAGTAACAAAATCTGCCGACATTTATTTATATTTGTCGGCATTTTATTTTGCATAAAATAGGAGATTATCAGATGAAAAGAAGTGAAATGAGGGAGCAGGCATTCCTGTTAACTTTTGAGGGTTTATTTTCAAGCGGTGAAGATATTGATGAAGTAATTGAACTTTACAGCGAAAATGTTGAAGCTGTAAGCAAATATGCAAAAGATATTTTTACCGGTGTTAAAGCAAATAAAGATGAATTTAACGAAATAATCAATAAATATTCAAAATCTTGGAAAGTTACAAGACTTCCAAAGGTAACGGTAGCTATTCTTTATGTTGCGCTTTATGAAATGAAAAATGTTGACGATGTTGCTGACAGTATAGCAATCAATGAAGCAGTCGAGCTTGCTAAAAAATATGCATCAAGTGATGATGCATCGTATATTAACGGTATTCTCGGTGCGGTTGCAAGAGGCTAAATCTTATGTATCTTGGGTTTGATACAAGCAACTATACAACATCGGTTGCGCTGTTTGACGGTGAAAATGTATTT
>CAVLCX010000083.1:0-5696 GCA_963661525.1 bacterium | reverse complement strand
GTATTTCAATCAAAAAAAATATTAAAGGTAAAAAGTGGTGAACGCGGATTAAGGCAAAGTGATGCAGTTTTTCAGCACACCGTAAATATGCCTGAAATATTAGCCGAGCTTGAATATGATTCTTCTAAACTTAAAGCAGTGGGTGTAAGTACACGGCCGAGAAATATAGACGGCAGTTATATGCCGTGCTTCACAGTCGGAAACAGCGTGGCAAATGCAGTTTCAAAATTCACCAATGTACCGCTTTATACAACATCACACCAAGTAGGCCATATTTTATCTGCATTGTATTCTGTTAACAGACTTGATTTAATCAATCAGGAATTTATTGCTTTTCATGTAAGCGGCGGAACTACCGAAGCCTTATTGGTAAAACCTGATAAAGACAAAATAATTAAAGCTGAAATTATAGCCGAAAGCTTGGATTTAAAAGCAGGACAGGCTATTGACAGAACAGGTGTTTTACTCGGCTTAACTTTCCCTTGTGGAAAAGAAATTGATGCTCTTTCACAGGAAAGCAAAAAGAAATATAAAATCAAGCCTTCGATGAAAGGTTTAAACTGCTCACTTTCGGGTGTTGAAAACAAAGCTAAAATGATGATTGAAAACGGTGAATTGCCGCAGGATGTTTCAAAATTTGTTTTAACTTATATTTCTGATTCACTTGAAAAAATGACTGAACTTTTGATTAAAAAGTATGGAAATTTACCGCTTGTATATGCCGGCGGTGTAATGTCAAACACGCTGATTAAAAATAATATAACAAATAAGTTTAATGCATACTTTGCAAAGCCCGAATTTAGCTGTGATAACGCATCGGGAATTGCAATATATGCATATTTGAAAGATAATAATGATAAATAACGCATTAACGGTAACACAAGTTAATACCTATATTAAAGCTTTGCTTGATGAAGATATTCATTTAAAAAATATTTTTATCGTAGGTGAAATAAGCAATTTTCTGCATTACTTTCGTTCGGGGCATATTTATTTCACACTTAAGGATGAAAACACCCAAATTAAAGCAGTTATGTTTTCATCTAATGCAAGCAGGCTTAAATTTAAACCTTGTGACGGAATGAAAGTTTTGTGCCGGGGCAGAATTTCGCTTTATGATAAAGACGGAACATATCAACTTTATGTTGACGATATGCAGCCTGACGGTATCGGTTCGCTCACAATAGCGTTTGAGCAAATGAAAGAAAAGCTTTCAAAAGAAGGTCTTTTTGATGATATTTATAAAAAGCCTATACCGAAATATCCAAAAAAAATCGGTGTTGCAACTTCAGATGTGGGTGCGGCAATTGAAGATATAAAAAATATTACCAAAAGGCGATACCCGATTGCCGAACTGGTAATAGCCCCTACAATAGTGCAGGGTGACAAAGCGGCGAACGACATTGCTAAATCAATCAAAATTCTTGATGAACGCGGTGACATTGATGTAATCATAGTCGGCAGAGGCGGCGGCTCGCTTGAAGATTTGTGGGCATTTAACACAGAGCAGGTTGCAAGGGCGGTTTTCGATTGCAACACACCTGTAATATCCGCCGTAGGCCATGAAACAGATTATACAATTTGCGATTTTGTTTCAGATTTAAGAGCGCCTACACCGAGTGCGGCGGCAGAACTTGCAGTACCTGATTCAAATGTTTTAATTGATTTTCTTGACAATGCTAATAAAAGGCTTTCCGCTTTACTTAATGACAGGATAGAAAGAGAATATCAAAAACTTGATAGTTTAATGCTTTCTTCCTTAATGGCTGAACCCGGTGAATATTTTAATCAAAAATTTGATGAAGTTGATGTGCTTTATGCAAGGCTTAACGACGGATTTTCATACTTAATAGAAAAAGAAAACAATAAATTTTCAAATTTGGTATCATCATTAGATGCTTTAAGTCCACTGAAAGTTCTTGCAAGGGGTTATTCAATCACAACAAAAAATGAAAAAGTAATAAGCAATATTAAAGATATAGATATTGATGATGAATTAAAAGTTAAATTATCAAAAGGATATACAAAATGTGTAGTTAAAGAGGTAGTATCTGATGAGTGATGATATAAAATACGAAGAAGCTATTAAGCAGCTTGAAGAAATAGTTTTAAAACTTGAAAACGGAAGTGCATCACTTGATGAAAGCATTTCACTTTTTGAAAAGGGAACAAAGCTTGCAAGTGTTTGCAGCAATAAGCTTAAATCTGCACAGCAAAAAATCACTTTGTTAACAAAGGAGAATAATAATGACTGAAACGGAATTTAATAATATTCTCACTAATGATATAAAGAAAGTTGAACATAATCTTCTATCGTTCTTACCTGATTGTAAGGACGGGCAGGAAAGTGTTGTTCAGGCAATGGAATACAGCTTAATTAACGGCGGCAAAAGGTTGCGCCCTGTGTTTGCTCTTGAATTTGCCAATGCTTGCGGCGGCAGTAAGGAAGATGCGTTGCCGCTTGCCTGTGCAATGGAATATATTCATACTTACAGTTTGATACACGATGATTTACCTTGTATGGATAATGACGATTTTAGAAGGGGAAAACCGAGTTGTCACAAAGCATTTGGCGAGGATACCGCACTTTTGGCAGGTGACGCCCTTTTAACCCATGCTTTTGAAATAATTGCTATGTCGGATTTATCAGATGATAAAAAAGTTTCCGCTTCGCTTTTACTTGCTCAAAATTCAGGAGTGGGCGGAATGATTGGCGGCCAGGTAATCGACCTTATTTATGAAAAGCAAAATCCAAGTGTGAAGCAATTACTTAATGTATATAAACTGAAAACAGGTGCGTTGATTTCCGCAGCTTGCCTTATGGGATGTATAAGCGCAGGCGCAAATGAAAATCAAATGGCTTGCGCTTCAAAATTTGCGTATTCGCTCGGAATAGCTTTTCAAATTCAAGATGATATACTTGATATCATCGGGGATGAAAAAGAGCTTGGCAAACCGATTGGCTCGGATGCTCAAAACGATAAAACAACATATGCAACTTTACTCGGGATAGATAAGGCTAAAGCAGATGTTGAAAAACTTACTCAATCTGCCATAAACCAGCTTGACGCATTTGAAAATTCGGAATTTTTAAAAGAGCTTGCATTAAAACTCGTTAACAGAAAAAAATAACCAGCATATTGAAAAGAGAGATATTATGTCTGTTCTTGATAGGGTTAATTCCCCAAAAGACTTAAAAAAATTAAATAATAACGAACTTGAAGAATTATGCAGTGATATTAGGGAATTGCTTATTAACACAGTTTCAAAAACAGGTGGTCACCTTGCATCAAATTTAGGTGTTGTTGAACTTACCGTTGCTATGCATAAAGTATTTAACAGTCCCAATGACCAAATTGTATTTGATGTAGGCCACCAATGTTACACTCATAAAATTCTTACAGGGCGTAAAGATAAATTTTCTACACTTCGCACGGAAAACGGTATCAGCGGCTTTACAAGGCCGGTAGAAAGCGAGCATGATATTTTTTCATCAGGTCACAGCTCAACTTCAATTTCTTCGGCAGTCGGCCTTGCAAGAGCGAAGCAGATTAAAGGTGAAAAAGGTAAGGTAATCGCAGTTATTGGCGACGGTGCATTAACAGGCGGTCTTGCCTATGAAGCACTTAATAATTCTGGCAATGATAACAGCAATTTAATAGTAGTTTTAAATGATAATAATATGTCTATCAGCAAAAATGTAGGTTCGATGGCTAAAAACTTAACTACTATCAGAACATCGCAAAGATATGTAACATTCAAATCAAATTTTCAGCGCCATCTTTCAAGAATTCCTAAAATCGGAACTGAAATTAACAGATTTTTTACCTACATAAATACTAAAATCAGAAAAGTTGTTTATAAATCAACATTTTTTGAAGATTTAGGCTTCAGATATTACGGCCCGATTGACGGGCATGATATTGATTCACTTGTAGATGTATTTAATGCCGCAAAGGCACATAATCATTCTGTTTTAATTCATGTAAATACCGTAAAAGGTAAGGGATATTATCCCGCAGAAAAAAATCCTACTCAATTTCACGGTATCGGCAAATTTGATATAAACACCGGTGAACCAAAAAGTAGCGGTAAAAACTTTTCCGCTGTTTTCGGCGAGGTTATGTGTAAATTTGCACAAAAGGACAGTAGGATTTGCTGCATAACAGCCGCAATGGCAGAGGGTACGGGACTTTGCAAATTTGCCGAACAGTATCCTAAAAGATTTTTTGATGTAGGCATTGCCGAACAGCACGCCGTTACATTTTCAAGCGGACTTGCTAAAAACGGACTTATTCCCGTTTTTGCTGTGTATTCAACATTTTTACAGCGTTCTTACGACCAACTTATTCACGATGTAGCAATGCAGAATTTAAAAGTGATTTTCGCTATTGACCGTGCAGGCTTTGTAGGTGAAGATGGTGAAAGCCACCAGGGTGTGTTTGATACTTCATTTTTAAATTCGGTTGTCGGATTAACTGTTTATGCTCCGTCAACTTTTGACGAACTTGAAGCTATGTTTTACCAAGGCATATATAAAACCGACGGTGCTGTTGCGATAAGATACCCTCGCGGCGCACAGTCTGAAATTCCGGTTGAATATACTTATAATCACGAAAATTATACAATTATCGGCAACGAAAATGAAAAAAAATGCATTGTATCATACGGCAAGGAATTTTTAGAATGTGCAAAAGCTTATGAAAATTTAAGTGACACATTTTTAATTAAATTAAACAAAATAAAACCGATTGATGCGTCAGTTGTAAACGCTTTAAAAAATTGTGATACTATATACTTTTTTGAAGAAAGTATAAAGAACGGTTCGGTAGGTGAAACATTTGCATCAATCTTAATAGAAAATGATGTTAAAGCTCATTTTAAACACATTGCTATTGATAATGAATTTGTTAAGCAGGCAAGTGTATGCAGGCAGCTTGAACATTATAAATTAGATTCAAAATCTATAATAGAAGAGGTCAATAATGGCTAAAAATAAAACAAGACTCGATGTTGCATTGGTAGAGCAGGGATTTGCTGAAAGCAGGGAAAAAGCCAAGGCAATTATTATGTCGGGAATAGTATATGTTAATAATCAAAAATCGGACAAGGCCGGTAAAGATGTTAAAGAAGATGATGTTATTGAAGTAAGGGGCAAAGCTCTTAAATATGTAAGTCGAGGCGGCCTTAAGCTTGAAAAAGCAATGGAATGTTTTCCAATTACTCTTGAAGGTAAAATATGTATGGATGTGGGTGCGTCAACAGGTGGATTTACAGATTGTATGCTTATGAACGGCGCTGTAAAGGTTTATTCTGTTGATGTGGGTTACGGTCAGCTTGCGTGGAAGCTGCGCACAGATGAAAGAGTTGTAAATCTTGAAAGAACTAATTTCAGATATGTTACAGATGAACAAATTAAAGATAAAATTGATTTTTCATCAGTTGATGTTTCATTTATTTCACTAAAACACATTCTTCCGAACTTAAATACTTTTTTAAAAGACGACGGAAGTGCAGTTTGCCTTATTAAACCGCAATTTGAAGCAGGTAAAGAAAAGGTAGGAAAAAAAGGTGTTGTAAGCGACCCTAAAACACATCTTGAAGTATGTGAAAAAGTAATAGGCTTGGCAATTGAAAACGGATTTAGCGTTGCAGGCCTTGATTTTTCACCGATTAAAGGGCCTGAGGGAAATATT
>CAVLCX010000082.1:3915-7196 GCA_963661525.1 bacterium | reverse complement strand
GTTCAATACCGTAATAATCATAATAGTTCTTCTCATCTGTAACATCACTTTTATAAAACGACAGTGCGCTGAAAGATGTATCTGCATAAATCTTATTTTTAATAGGTGTAACGGTTGCATAAGATATTTCACCGGTTTGCGAAGTATCACTAAATGCCGAGATCTTGTTAATTGATTTAATATAGTTAATTGTATTAACCATATTATCCCAAATGTAATAGCTTGCGTTGGTTGCGAGCATATCGCTATCATAACCGCTGACATTTGCATCATACTTAAAGTTGATTGCGCCCAAAGGTGCTTTTGATGAAGTTAAAAGCTTTTTATAACCGATTTCTTCAATATCTTTTAAAATTGCGTCACGAAGTTCAGGTGTGTTTTCAATTTGTGTTTTAGTAAATGCATCATTGGCTACAATGTATGCTTCGCCATTGGTTAAAGTGGCTTTTGCATTTTCTTCACCCGAGAAATTACCGAAATTATATTCGTTATAAGCTCCTTTTTCGGTGTAATTACCGCTTGAAGTTTCATTTGCCCTTTTTGATGACATTAAAAATTCAAGTTCGTCTTTATATTCCTTACTGTCAGTCAAATCAAGGATTTGAAGCATAACATTTGAATTTGTATTATCATAATTTCTGATTACGGTTTTATTATTTTTAAGATGATATGTAACCGTAACACAAAAAGTCGAATTGTCATTATTATTCAATTCGTTTTCGTATGAATATTTTTGAATTTTTGCAATTTTTTCTATTGATTCTTTAGTATTAAATTTACCTAAACTAATGGTTTCATCCTGATATTCAGGATAAACCTTACCGTCAGCCCAAAATGAACCAAGTTCAAATTGATCGTTTGACATAACACCCGACGCATCAAGGTACGGGCCTGTAATTGTGGCATAATCAACCTTTTTATAATCAGGTGAATAAGTTGAATATCCAAGCCCGCCGTTAATGCATATTACACAAGCAACTATAACCACGAAGCTTGATACAATACAAGGCAATATTTGCCCGAAGGTGTGTTTAATCTTTCTGCGCGAAATTGATAAGAAAATCAAGTAAACAAGCGCACCGAGTATTAAGCTGACAAGTATATCAGGTAATTTTAACGATACAACATCAAAATCAACAAGCACGCCCATTAAAAATGTAGCGGTAAATACAGAAGCTTCAAGTGCCACAAACACTGTTGCAAACTTGCTTGATGAATGAATAGCTGTATTTTCAAGTTTACGATTATCAAGCAATTTTTTAGCAATGAAAACAAACAAAGCCGAAAATATAAGCCAAACTACTATCGGCAAAACATATTCGCTTCCTGCTTTTTCATAGCCGACATTGCCATAATATGTTGAAAATTCAGTATCAATTCCCGATTCACTGCCCAATGTTCTTAAACAAGCAGAATACATATTTTGCCTAAGACCGCTATTACCCAAAGCTTTGCCGAAAATAAGCGGATTAAAAAGTGAAAGCTTTGATAACAAACTTGCATTACCTACTAAATTATCATAGCCAACGCTTAAAGAATATGTTGTTTCAACATAACCGCGCAAAAACCTTTGCGCAATATAAGATACAGATAAAAAGTATACACTCGGCGCCCAAATAATTCCTGCGCCGAAAAACAAGCTTTCAGACACTGTATAGCAAAGCATCATTGAGATACTCATCAGCGAAAAGCCTACAAACATATAAGTGAAATGCTCTAAAAACAGGAGTGAACCCTGATAAAGCATATAATCTGCATGGCCGAGAATACTGATATTCGTTATAACATCAATAATAATCGGAATAAGCGTACTTAAAGCCATCAAAATTATTGAAGCCAAAGTTCTGTTTTTAAAATAAGTTTTTCTGTCAACACTTGTTGAAAAGAAAAAGTTTACACTGCTTTTCCTCATAATCGGAAGAAATGCCCAAAATGCAAATAATACACCCACAATCAATGTCAAAACTCCGATTATAACCGGGTTTAACCCCTGATTACCAAAAAGAACACACGCAAGTTCTTTTCTTATTTGCTCAATATCAAGGTCACCCCTCTTGCTGTTACCTACTGATAAAAAAGTAATGGCAGGTAAAAACACGAAATAAAATACTGCAAGTAAAAATGAAATTACGCAAGGCGGTATCAAGCGAATAAAAGAACGCTTAAAATCATAAAGTGCCGCTTGCTTATTAGCTGAAAATCTTGGAGATGTCATAATTTTTATCCTCCATTTCATTTAAAAATACCTCTTCAAGTGAAAGAGTAACACTATCCATATGTATCGGGCGAAGAGAAGCTAACGCACCGTCATCATAACTGCTTGGAACAATAATTGTAGCAAGTTTATTATCAATACTGATACCTTTATTCTCAATACTGCTGAATATTGAAGCGTCAATATCCCTGTCAAAAATCAAGCGGTATTTTACATATGCACTGCTTGCGTCATCAACACAAACATTCATAGCAAGTTTTTTACCGTTAATAAGCGCAACATGGTCACACAAATCCGATATTTCCTGCAAGTTGTGACTGCTCATAATTATTGAACAACCGGTTTCTGCCATATATTCTATAAAAATTTTTCTGCAAAGGTTTCTTTTTTGCGGGTCAATTCCGTCAAACACTTCATCAAGGAGCATATATTTAGGCATTGTTGACATAGCTAAAATAACCTCTGCCTGCCTTTGCATTCCTTTTGAAAAAGAGCCTATATTTTTCTTTGAATCAAGCCCCATAGCTTCAGTCATATTTTTAAAAACTTTATTGTTAAAATTCGGATAATAGCCTTTATAAAACTTTGCCATTCTTTCAAGGCTTGCACCTTTTAAAAAGTATACTTCATCGGGAACATAAATAAGCTTTGAGCGAACTTCTCCGTTATTATAAATATTTTCACCGTCAAACAGCACTTCACCGCTTTCAGGTTTAAATATACCCGACGCTGTTTTTAAAAGTGTTGTTTTGCCTGCCCCGTTATAACCGACAAGCCCGTAAATTGATGATTTTTCAACATTAAAGCTTATGTCTTCAATTGCTGTAAAATCGCCGTATTTTTTAGTGATGTTTTTAATTTCAATCATTACCGTTATCCTCCGAATATATATCTTCAATCAGGGAGACAACCTCATCCTTGCTTACACCTTTTGCTTTGCAGGAAGACAGTATGCTCTTTGCATCTTCAAGTGCAGATGATTTAACTTTTTTATTGCCAATCGGGTTTTCGCTTACAAATACACCCCTGCCCTGAGCAGAAAATGTTATTCCGTCATGCTCAAGTT
>CAVLCX010000082.1:2202-3905 GCA_963661525.1 bacterium | reverse complement strand
CTTAATTGTATTAACATTTATATTTAACTCGTTTGACAAATTTCTAATAGACGGAAGCTTGTCGCCCGGTTTAAACACGCCCGTGTTTATCAGCATAATAACTTGCTCTTTAATTTGCTCATAAATTGGTACTCTGGAATGATAATCAATAAAAAGCACGCGTATTCCTCCTTTTCAAGTATTTTATGTACACAACTGTGATACCTTTGCTATCACAGTTAGAATATAACACACAAAAGCCGACTTGTCAATATCTTTTTACAAAAAAAATAAGAGTAACGCAAATTTTAATGCGTTACTCTTGCAATATTATTTAATAGCCTAAATTTTCGTTTACGATAATAAGCTTTATTCTGTCTTTATGGCGCTGTTTGGCAGATACAACATAATTACAGCAAATTCTTGTATCTCCGCCGCAGCCGTCACACATAAAAGGATTTTCCTTTGAAAGCGACATACACTTGCCCGTTTTATTACAAGGAGTTGCAATACCCAATCTTTCGGTATTCATAGGGGCGCAAATAGTTTTAACTCGCAAAACCGCTTCATCTAAATTTTCAACAATCTTGTTTACGCCTACTATCATAATAACCTGCCTCGGCCCGTAAACAATGCAGGCAACCCTGTTTGAATTACCGTCAACATTATAAAGTTCTCCGTTTTCGGTAACTGCATTTGATGAAGTAAAGAAAGTATCACAGCCAAAGGTTTTGATATATGCGTTCCTGAGTTCTTCACCCTCTAAACCGGAGCGGTCAATAAAATCATAATCTCCATTTTGCATAAGCGCTTTAACTCCTGTTTCATCAAGTGTAACAGAACCGCCGCAAGATACACTTTCGCCTTTGTTAATTAAAGTTTTAACAAGCGGCACCACATCTTCCTTTTTTTCAACAAAATAAGGTTTAACACCGTTTTTATCAAGATTTTGCATAGTCTTTTTAATATCCATAATATGTTACTCCTTTTCTATTAAACCGTAATTTATTTTAGTCATAATAATTCTTGTAACGCTGTCTTCAATTTGTGAAAGTTCAATTCTTCCGTCATTAACAGCTTTAACTATTGCACGAAGCTGAATACCTACATCGGTTGCACAAAGCATATCATTGCCTGCCATAACAGCCCTGACTGCCACCTCACCCTTGTCACCGCCGACATAATCGCGAACACCGCTCATACCAAGCCCGTCACAAAGAATTATACCGTCATAATTCATATCATTTCTAATATAATTATGAAGCTTTTTTGAAAGTGATGCCGGAACGCCCTTATCAAAATCATCAATAACATTATGAGAAACCATTAAAAACGGAACACCGGCATCTACACCCGCTTTAAAAGGCTTCAAATCTCTTTCTTCAAAGCTTTCCCAGCTTCTTTTATCAACACTCATTCCCGTATGGGTATTGGTGTTATTGCCATAACCCGGAAAATGCTTTACACAGCTTAAAAGATTATTTTCTTTCATAGTGCTGACTGTTTTTGAAACATATTTGCTGACACTGTCTGCATCCGTTGAAAAAGCGCGCGAATAAATATAATCGCTTCTTGAATAAGGAACATCGGCAACAGGAGCTAAAACAGTATTTATTCCCAAATCAAGCATAAATTCACTTTTATCTTTAGCGTCGGCTTCAACTGCCTGCCAACCGCCTGTTTGATAATTTGTAATACCTGCGTGAAAAGGTTCGCTCCTGTAC
>CAVLCX010000082.1:0-2192 GCA_963661525.1 bacterium | reverse complement strand
CTCCTGTACTGACTGAACTGCGACACGCGGTTTACACCGCCGCCCTCTTCATCAACAGCCATAAACGCAGGAATTTTTGAAGCTTTTTGATATTCTTCAATTTCAGTGCGAGTTTTTGCAGGTGTTGAATTTTGAAAATTGCGTGAAAATAAAATATATCCGCCAAATTGCCACCTTGCCATTTTTTTGAGCGGTTCTTCTTTCGGAATATAGTATAAAAGCATTTGACCTACCTTTTCATATAAGGTCATATTTTCAACCATTTTCCTCGCCTGCGCTTCCACAGGGTCTGAATATGTTTTTTCTTCACTTTCGGTGGTCTGATTTTCAATATTTTGTGTGGTATTTGCAGTTGTTTCATGCTTTGAATTATTAACAAGCAACACATCAAATGATATTACGCATATTAAAACAATTGCCAATACCGAAATTATAATTTTAACTGATTTTTTCATTATTCATCCCAATACTTTCTGTCAAGTGTACGAAATTGAAGTGCTTCGGCAATATGTTCAAGCTTTATTTCTTCACTATCAGCCAAATCCGCAATAGTTCTTGCAAGGCGAAGTATTTTATCATAAGCACGCGCACTCATTGCAAATGAATCAAAACTTTCGTGCAAAAGATTATCTGCTTCCTCGCTTAAAACACAGCACTCTTTTGTAATTTTCGGAGTCATTTTTGCATTGCAGGTAATATCTGTACCCTCAAATCTTTTTCGCTGTATTTCCCTTGCTTTATCAACTCGTTTTTTAATATCTCGGCTCTTTTCGCCCTCGCTGTTGTTTGAAAGTTCATCATATTCAACAGGCGAAACTTCAACATGAATATCAATTCTGTCAAGAAGCGGGCCGGACACTTTATCCTTATATCTCTTTTTAGCCGCATCAGAACAGGTACACGGTTTTGACGGGTGGCCGAAATATCCGCAAGGGCATGGGTTCATAGCGGCAACAAGCATTATGCTTGAAGGATATGTAAATGTGCCTGCTGTTCTTGACACGGTAACAACACCGTCTTCAAGCGGCTGGCGAAGTGATTCCTTTGCCCTTCTGTCAAATTCCGGAAATTCATCCATAAACATTACGCCGTTATGAGCCAAGCTGATTTCACCCGGCTTTGGGTTAGCACCGCCGCCGGTAAGTGCTTGGGCAGATACCGTATGGTGCGGTGAACGAAAAGGCCTTTTTGCAACAAGTGATTTGCCCTTTGGTATTTTGCCGGCAATTGAATACACTTTTGATGTTTCAAGCTTTTCTTCAAAAGTCATATCAGGCAAAATTGTAGGCAATCTTTTTGCAAGCATTGATTTACCAGAACCCGGAGGCCCGATAAGCAGGCAATTATGCCCGCCTGCCGCAGCAATTTCAAGCGCTCTTTTGGCTTGGTCCTGCCCTTTAACATCGCTGAAATCAATATTATATTCATAATTAACTTTTTCATCAAAATTATACTTAACAGCTTTAATAGGCTTTTCATTTTTAATATGCAGCAGCACATCCTTAATATGTGACGCAGGGTAAACTTCAACCCCGTCAACCACACTGCCCTCATATGCATTTTCTTCGGGAACGAATACTTTGTTTATCCCCTGCTCTTTAGCACTCATAATCATCGGCAAAATGCCCCTTGCACTTCTGATTTCACCGTCAAGTGCAAGTTCACCTATAAATGCATAGTCATCAACATTTTCTTTTATTTGCCCGCTTGATTTAAGTATCGCAATTAAAACGGGCAGGTCATATAACGCGCCCTCTTTTTTTATATCGGCAGGTGCAATATTTACGGTAATTCTTGAAAGCGGAAATTCCAACTTGCAGTTTTTAATTGTTGACCTTACTCTTTCTCTGCTTTCTTTAACCACCGTATCAGGCAAGCCCACAACATCAAATCTCGGAAGTCCGGAGCTAATATCACATTCAACGGTAACAGCGAATGCTTCCATACCCGAAATGCCAAGACTTTTAACTTTTGAATACATTTTTCATCACCAAGATAATTATAACATTTAATAAGAATATTGACAATATATTTTATAAGGGTTAAAATATAATTACAATAATAATTAAGGGTGTGTTTTTATGAACAACATTAACGAGCTTTATAACCTTTGGCTTGAAAAAGCCACTGCCGACCCGGATTTGAAAGAAGAACTTCTTGGCGTAAAGGGTAATGACGATGAAATTTTAGAC
>CAVLCX010000081.1:0-7208 GCA_963661525.1 bacterium | reverse complement strand
TATTCATAAGCGGCTCGGCTGAAGTTTTGTAAAACAGGTGGTATGTACCGCCGATTTTAACTAAATGTGAGTCAAACACACCGCACGGCTTTTCAAAGAAAAGTTCAGGCATTGTGAAATTTTCAAAATCTTTTGTTTTGGTGTAATATATTGCCATTTTTTGATAACCGTCGGCTTTAACTGTGGCGCTGAAGTGAATTATATATTCATCATCATCTTCGTTATAAAAAATTTCGGGCGCCCAAAGGCAGCCGAAATCGTCACGCCCGAAGTATTTAAGCTCCTGCGGGGAAAAATGAATTAAATCATCACTTTTCCAAAATGATATGCATTTACTTCCGTTTGATGATATGTCGCCCCAATCAACATTGTGGTTTTCATCCATTCTGTTAACTATGCAAAGGTCGGTGGCAATTATCACAAAAGAATTATCTTTTAATCTGATAATATCAATATCACGGCAGCCTTTTTCGCCCTTGTCACATGTGATTACGGGCTTGCCGGAATTAACGGCGGTGTAATCATATCCGTTTTTGCTTACTGCAAAATACACCTGCTCCCCGTCAACAGTTAATTTTTCCCTGAAATGTGCAAATAAATACGGCATAAATTCTCCTTGATTTTTAACAATGCGTGTATGCAAAGCTTTTTGATTTTATGACTATATTTTACTCAACAGTCACAACTTTTGCAAGGTTTCGCGGTTTATCAACATCAAGCCCCTTATCACTTGATACATAGTAGGCAAGAAGTTGAAGCGCAACAACACTTGGCACGGCGGTAAAATCATCATCAATTTCCGGCAATACAAAATCACAGCTAATATCTTTTGTAACAAGTGATTTTTTTGCAAAAGTAATAACTTCCGCCTTGCGTGACATTACTTCCTTGATGTTTGAAATTTGCTTTGCCGCCAAATATCTTTGAGTCATTAAGGCGATTACGGGCGTACCTTTGCTAATAAGCGCAATTGTTCCGTGCTTAAGCTCGCCTGAAGCAAACGCTTCCGAATGAATATATGATATTTCTTTTAGTTTTAAAGAAGCTTCAAGAAGTGACGGGTAGTCAAATCCTCTGCCTATCATAAAAGTATGCTCGCTTGCAAGCAGTTTTTTAGCAAGCAGGTGAATTTCATTTTTTCTTGCAATTATGTTTTCAACTGCATCGGGCAGTTTTGCAAGCTCGTCAATAAATTTGGTTACACCCTCATAATTCAGCTTCTTTTTAGTATAAGCCATTCTTGCAGTGAGTAAATAAAAAATTGCAACTTGGGTGGTGTACGCTTTTGTTGAAGCAACTGCAATTTCAGGCCCTGCCTGCGTATATATCACATAATCGCTTTGCCTTGCGATTGATGAACCTTTTACATTAACTATTGCAAGGCTTTTTGCTCCCTTTTTTTGAGCATATTTTAACGCTTCAAGCGTATCAATTGTTTCACCGCTTTGTGAAACGCAAATAACCAAAGTGCTTTTGTTAATAATAGGGTTTGAATATATAAATTCACTTGCCATATAAACATTTACGGGTATTTCGCAAATGTTTTCAATAAGATGCTTGCCTATCAACCCTGCGTGCATAGCTGTGCCGCAGGCAATCACCGTAATATCGGTGCAGTTTTCAAACAGCTCATCACTGATTTTATCCCCGCTTAAATCAGGCAGGGAATTTTTGATTCGTGAGTTAATTGTTTTTCGTAAAACATCAGGCTGTTCGCATATTTCCTTTTCCATATAAAACGGAAAGCCGCCTTTTGTACCGGCGTTTATATCCCAATCAAGTTTTAATATTTCAGGGCAAACGCTGTTGTTTGCAAAATCTTTTATTTCAATATCGTCACGCGTGATTTTTGCTATTGTCATTTCCGGCAGTACAAAGTAATTTTCACTGTATTTCCCTATTGCAATAATGTCCGATGCGATAAATGAGCCTTTTTCGCTTTTGCAGCAAACAATCGGGCTTACATTTCGCGTTGCATAAATTTTATCTCCCTCACCGTCAAAAATAATTGCAAGCGCAAAAGTGCCTTGTAACATTTTTACACTTTCAATTATTGCTTTCTCGCAGTTTTTATATTTTTTATATTGCCTGTCAATCAAAACCGCTATTATTTCACTGTCGGTTTCGCTTTTTAATTCGTTTTCAACTCCCAGGCTGTCACGCAACGCTTCGTAGTTTTCAATAATTCCGTTATGAACAAGCGTTACTTTTCCGTATTTGTGGGGGTGTGAATTGCTGTCACTTACTTTTCCGTGGGTTGCCCAGCGTGTATGTCCGATTCCTACCGAGCCTGTAATGCTTTTAACTTTTTCTTCAAGTGCTTTAACCCTGCCCTTGCATTTTGTTACTTCGCATTTATTATTATTATTTAATACTGCAATTCCGGCACTGTCATATCCTCTGTATTCAAGTGCTTTAAGTCCTTTAATCAATACATTTTTTGCATCGTCGTATCCGACGCAACCTATAATTCCACACATAGCTTTTCTCCATTTACTAAGCTGAAATATATTTATTACAGCTTCTTATTCTATATTATTAAATATGATATTTTTTCTTTATTATTCCCTTATCGTAAGCTTTTGTTCAAATGTTGCCATTTGTTTTTGTGCTTTTGTTACGCGCTAAGGTGGCACGAAAGAGCATCCGCCGAATTTTCGATAACTCTTTATCCTCGTTATCCTGACTAATCAGGCACATGGCGCTATAAAGAAAAGCTTTGCATAAAACGCATATATTAAATTTTCAAGGTACAATGAATACTGATAAAACGGCTAAAGCGCGCCTCGTCGAAAGAAATTCCGTGTTTGAATAAATTTTACAAATTTATAATAAACACTCCATTCCTTTCTCCTCTCCCCAAAAAGCTCACGCTTTTCAGGGACCCCGAAATTAAATAAACCTTTTTGCATTCCTTGTAAAAGGTGGTGGGTGCAACTTGTTGCACTCAAAAGGATTATGAAAAATACCAAGGACATCGAGTCCTTGCTATTTTTTGGCGCTTTTCGTTTTTTGCAAACGGGCAGTACCCATGTACAGCTCCGTTCACAAGAAAACGAAATTTATCTCGTTTTCTCAGCATCCCTATAAATAATCGTAGTCCTTTAGACTACAAAGCGAATAATATCATATTGTTGTTTATTTTTCAATATAAATTTTTAACAAAAAAATAAAAAATCCCTTTAGATTTTATTTCAATCTAAAGGGATAAATTTTATTTCAAAGCTATGTACATTTCTTTGATGTCTTTCTCGGTTAAAGTAATCGGGTTTCTTGTCATCAGCATTGACATACTTTTTTTCGTAAGTTCATCAATTTGCTCCTCTGTGGTGCAGCCGATTTCACTTAATGTGCATCTCATTTTCATTCTTTTCTTCATAGCTGTTATTTCATCAGCCATTTCGTAAGCGTTTTCAAATCCGCAGTCTTTTGCGAGGGCGGTTATTCTTCCGTCATCATCAGCGTGCGCTGCATTGAATTTCAAAAAGTAATCAAGTGTAAATGCACACGCTTCACCGTGCGGTACGCCGTAAATATTAGTCAGCGGAAACGAGCAGGCGTGCGAACCTGTGGTTCGCGGATGACTGAAAGCAACGCCGGCAACTATTGACGCTTCTGCCATTTTTTCGCGAGCCGTTAAATCGTTTGGGTTTTGATATGCTTTTTCGAGCCATTCAAAAACAAGCCTTGCACTGTAAATTGAACAGGCAGAGCAAACAGGTTGGTGAATGGTTGCCCAATAGCTTTCAATTGCGTGTGATAAAACATCAAGCCCGGTTGACGCGGTAACCTGCGGCGGAACAGTAAGTGTAAGCTTCGGGTCAATAATTGCAATTTTCGGATACATTGCAGGGTCGTTCATTGGGTTTTTAAGATTTTTTTCAACATCGGTTAAAACAGAAATATTGGTAACTTCACTTGCAGTACCCGAAGTTGTGGTAACTGCAATCATAGGTATTGCTTCATCCTTGCTTACCTTTTTGCCTTCGCTGTGGTATGAGCGGATTTTGTCATTCCCTTTTGCAATGGCACTTGCGGCTTTGCAGCAATCCATAGGTGAGCCGCCGCCGAGAGCAACTGCAAAATCAGCGTTGATTTCACGCATAATTTTAACGCAGTTGTCAACATTATCGGTAGTAGGGTTTGGGCGCACATCGCTGAAAACAGCTTTAATTTTTCCGCCGCTCATTTTTACAAATTCATCTGCAACACCGTTTTTTTTAAAGCTTTTTCCGCAAACAAGCACACCGTTTTTACCGCCCATTTCGTCGATATATTTTTCAATATCTTTCCTTTTCCCGTTTCCGAAAACAAGCTTTACAGGTAAGTTAAATTCCCATTCCATATGTTTATCACCTTTCATTTTTATATGGTTTTGCTCATAAACAAATTATACATCTTTTATATCAAAATTTCAACAAAACGGTTGAAAGTGGCTTAAATAAAGGGATGCAACCGTCGGTTGCGGTATAAAATGTAAAGTGTAGTATATAGATTTTTTTGCTCTTTCGAGTTAAAATGCAATTGTAGCCGAAAGGAACTCGGCACATTATATTGATATTAACGATATTTACATATTAAGGAGAATAAACATTATGGCTAAACAAACATTAACAACTATTAAAGATGAACATTTCGGTATTGCAAGAAAGATTGTATCAAATATGACAGCTGAAAGCTGGGAAACAATTCCGCACTGCTGTGCAACTTATGACGCAGAAGTAACTGAATTTATGAGAGTGTTAAAAGAAATAAATTCCACTATTCCAAAGGAAGAAAAAATTACTGTTAACACAGCTATGATGCGTGTAATTGTAGAAGCAATTAAAGCTTGCCCGCAAGTTAATTCACACATTTATTTTAACCGCAAGCTTGTGCGCGGCGAAGTTAAAACTTTTAAGGAAATCAATATTTCAATGCCTACCGTTCTTCACAACGGTGAAATGATGACTTTAAATATTCACGATATGGATAAAAAAAGTATGTCCCAAATGCGTGACACAATTAAAGAAACTATCCGCCGTGCAAACAATACAGATTTAAACGAAGTTATGTTTGAAGTATCGCTTGATAACACTTTAACAGGACTTAAGCAGGGCAAAATTGCACAAACAATTTGCCGCCTTGTAGGTTCAAAAACAGGTAAGCACAAAGTTAAAACTTTAAAGGGCGAGGCAAAGAGGAAGTATTATTCAATCCCTGAAAGCGACAGGCTCACAAAGCACGATATTGAGCAGGGTACAATAACTGTTTCAAACCTCGGCTCAATCTGCCGTGATTGGCAGGGTGCTTGCACAATTCTTGAAATCATTCCGCCGCAAACCTGCGCAATTGCAATCGGCTCAATTCAAAAAAAGCCTGTTTGTGATGAAAACGGTGATGTGGTTGCAGGCAATGTAATGCCGATTACACTTGCATTTGACCACCGTGCATTTGATATGGGCGATGTTAAACCGTTTATCACAAAGCTTAACGAAATTTTCAGAAATCCTGAAGTGATAAAAGAGTGGCTATAATAATTAAACAATAATATTTTTTTACATCTCGGTTAAAATATAATCGAGGTGTTTTTTATGCAGAAAATCGGAAAAACAGTTGTTTTTGATAAACCACCGATTATTGTGGGCCACGCCGGAGTTGCCGGTAAAAAAGAAGGCGAAGGCCCGCTTGCAAAAGATTTTGATATGATTTTTGAAGATACGACTATGGGCCAGCAGTCATATGAACTTGCGGAATCGGCAATGCTGCACGATGCAATAATCAGAAGCTTATCAAATGCCGATGTAAGCCCGAGTGCAGTTGATTTTGTGTTTAGCGGTGATTTGCTTGACCAATGTATGGGTTCTGCCTTTGCACTTAAAGATTTGGAAATCGCATCAATTGGCCTTTTCGGTGCTTGCTCAACTATGGCACTTTCACTTTCTGCCGGGGCAATGCTTGTTGACGGTGGGATAAACTGTGTGGTTTGTGCAACTTCAAGCCATTTTTGTTCAAGTGAAAGGCAGTTTCGCTTTCCGCTTGAATACGGGGGCCAGCGCCCGCCGACTGCACAGTGGACTGTAACAGGAGCCGGCAGCAGTGTTGTTTCAAATTCGGGAAAAGGTATTAAAATCAAAGCTGTTCAAATAGGTACTATTACCGACCTCGGAATAACCGACGCTAATAATATGGGTGCGGCAATGGCACCGGCGGCGTCAAGAACTATCAGCACTTTTTTAAAAGATACAAAAACTTCCCCGAGCGATTATGATTTAATTTTAACGGGTGATTTAGGCTATACGGGTACGCAGCTTCTTTATGAACTTCTTGAAAAAGACCATAATATTAAACTTAAAGGTTTTCATAAAGATTGCGGTATGCTTATTTATGATTTGAAAAAGCAGGATGTAAATTCGGGCGGTTCGGGATGCGGATGTTCGGCAAGCGTTTTATGCTCACATATTATGAAGCAAATTGATAAAGGAATTTTGAAAAAAGTGCTTTTTGTGGCTACCGGTGCGCTGATGTCGCCCACATCAAGCAAGCAGGGAAACCCGATTCCCGGTATTGCCCACGCAGTTTTACTTGAGGGGTGAAAATATGAAACATTTTAATAATTTAAAGCTTCTCACATCTTTTCGTGAAATTTCAAGTATACTTGAAATAATTGCCACCGCAATGCGCATTTTTGCGTTTGTGCTGGTGATTTTGCAGGGAATTTCTTTAATTGCAGAAAGCAAAGGCTCAAAATTCAGCGTAAAATAAACAACGCCCCTTTTTATAAACTAAAAAGGGGCGTTGTTGCAGTCTAAATCGAGCAGTCAATAACTGCTCGATTTTTTTATTGCTTACTGATATTATTTTACAAATTCTTCTGCAACTTCTGCAATATGTTCTGCCGAAAGGCCGAATTGCTTAAGAAGGTCAAGTGCAGGGCCGCTGTGGCCGAATTCATCATTTACACCGATACGCTTAACAGGAGTCGGGCAATTTTCGCTAAGGCAAGCACAAACTGCTTCGCCGAGTCCGCCGATAATGTTATGCTCTTCAACTGTGATAACCTTACCGGTCTTTTTTGCAGATGCAATTACAAGCTCTTCATCAAGCGGCTTGATTGTGGCAATGTTAATGATTTCAGCATTGATTCCCTTTGCTTCAAGAGCCTTGCCTGCTTCAATTGCTTCATTTACCATAAGTCCGTTTGCGATGATAGATACATCGCTGCCCTC
>CAVLCX010000080.1:0-7320 GCA_963661525.1 bacterium | reverse complement strand
GCATAAGGTTTTCCCTTACAATTTTGCCGAAATTCACCTCTGCGCTTCCGGCTTTAGGCCCGTAATTATTAGCCAAATCAAAATGAGTAATACCCATATCAAATGCTGTAAGCACAATATCTTTCATTTCATCATAATCTGCACTATCGCCGAAATTTTGCCATAAGCCGAGTGAGATTTTCGGAAGAAAAAGTCCGCTTTCACCGCATTTATTATATGTCATTTTATCATATCTTTTTTCGTTTGCACTGTACATATTATCACCTTAAAAAAATAATAAAGATATTATACTATACTTTTGTTATTAAAACAATGCTATATCTTGAAAAGGCAAAATTACTGTGATAAAATCATAATATCAAATAATTATGAGGCTTGATTATGGAAGATAAAACCAATGTAATGAGAATACTTGACCAAAAGAAGATTGAGTACAAGGAACACACATATTTAAACACCGGTGCAATAGGCGGGCAGGAAGTTGCCGAAGCTTTGGGTGAAGACGCAAACAGAGTTTTCAAAACGCTTGTAACAGTGGGCAAAACAGGAAATCACTATGTATTTTTAGTGCCTGTTAACAAAGAATTAAACCTAAAAAAAGCCGCCAAAGCAGTGAATGAAAAAAAGATTGAAATGATAAAATCAAAGGAACTTTTGCCCCTTACGGGATATATTCACGGCGGTTGCTCCCCTATCGGAATGAAAAAGTTTTTTAAAACCACAATTCATTCAACCGCAGAAAATTATGATACAATAATGTTCAGCGCAGGAAAAATCGGCTATCAGGTTGAAACATCTTTAAATTCACTTAAAAAAGTTATTCGCTTTGATTTGGAGGATATTGCAGATTAAATGACATTACAGGAAATTATTAACGAATGTGAAAGCATAGTATTTTTCGGCGGTGCAGGAGTTTCAACCGAAAGCGGAATTCCCGATTTCAGAAGTGTTGACGGATTATATAACCAAAAATACGACTACCCGCCGGAAGAAATACTTTCGCACACATTTTTTTATAACAATACAAGCGAGTTTTATAAATTTTACCGTGATAAACTCATTTGCAAAAGCGCAAAACCTAACCCGGCACATTTAAAACTTGCCGAGCTTGAAAAGGCCGGCAAATTAAGCGCCGTTGTTACACAAAATATTGACGGATTGCACCAAAAAGCAGGCAGTAAAAATGTATTTGAACTGCACGGTTCAACCCTTAAAAATCACTGCACAAAATGCGGCAAAAGCTTTGATATAAATTATATTGAAAACAATACGCCCATTCCCTACTGCGATGAATGTGACGGTTTGGTAAAGCCTGATGTTGTTCTTTACGAAGAGGGGCTTGATAACGATACCGTAAACGGTGCATTAAACGCAATAAGCAATGCCGATTGCTTAATTATAGCCGGCACAAGCCTTACCGTATATCCTGCCGCAAGCTTTGTAAGATATTTCAGGGGAAAATATTTGGTACTCATTAACCGTGACGAAACCCCAATGGATAAAAACGCAGACCTTGTTATTCACGATAAAGTCGGTGAAGTGCTGTCAAAAATAAAGGTGAAATAAATATGAAAGCGATTGGAAAAATATATACCGATTTTCCCGAAAAATTCGGCATACCGAGGCAAAGCGGACTTGTAAAACAGCTTGAAGGGAAAATAATTTTAGACCCGCCGTATAATGTTAAAGAAGCGTTTGACGGAATTGAAGAATATTCATATTTATGGATACTTTGGCAATTCAGTGAATGCATAAAAAGTGATTTTTCACCAACCGTCAGGCCGCCGAAGCTCGGCGGTGAAAAGCGAAAAGGCGTATTTGCAACACGCTCACCTTTCAGGCCGAATAATATCGGCTTATCGTGTGTTAAGCTTGAAAATGTTGCGCACACAAAAGAATACGGTACGGTTTTAACCGTCAGCGGAATTGATATGAAAAACGGTACTCCGATTTATGACATTAAGCCATATATAGCTTATGCCGACTGCAAACCTGACGCAAAATCAAGCTTTGCCGATGTTCACAAAAATGATAAACTCACCGTTAAAATAAATGATGAATTAAAAGCGCAAATTCCAAATAACAAGCTTGGTGCGCTAATCGGAATTTTGGAATGTGACCCGCGCCCTGCATATCAAAATGACGAAAGCAGAGTTTACGGAATATCGTTTGCAAATATGAATATAAAATTCAAAGTATCAAACGAAATATTAACGGTTACGGATATAGAAAAATAATAAAGAGGTTAAATACTCACAATGCGAATATTTAACCTCTTAAAATTTATCTTAATTATTTGATTTCACAAATCCAGCCTTCAGGTGCTTCGATTTCACCCATTTGAATACCTGTAAGAGTTTCATAAAGCTTCTTGGTTACAGGACCCATTTCATCCATACCTGACGGGAAGCAAATTTCTTCACCGTGGTTAACAATCTTGCCAACAGGAGAAATAACTGCCGCTGTGCCGCAAAGGCCACATTCGGCAAAGTCCTTAACTTCATCAAAATAAACTTCTCTTTGCTCAACTTTAAGGCCGAGATACTTTTCAGCAACAATCATAAGTGAGCGGCGGGTAATTGACGGTAAAATTGAATCTGACTTCGGTGTTACAACAGTGCCGTCTTTAGTTACGAAAAGGAAGTTTGCACCGCCGGTTTCTTCAACCTTTGTTCTTGTAGCAGGGTCAAGATACATATTTTCATCAAAGCCTTTTTCGTGTGCGTCAACAATGTTATGAAGTGACATGGCATAGTTAAGGCCTGCCTTGATATTACCTGTTCCGTGAGGAGCGGCACGGTCAACATCAGATACACGAATTGTGATAGGCTTTGCGCCGCCCTTGAAATACGGGCCAACAGGAGTACAGAACATTCTGAACTCATATTCATCAGCCGGCTTTACACCGATAACAGGGTTTGAGCCGAAAACATATGGGCGGATATAAAGAGTTGCACCGCTGCCGAAAGGCGGAACCCAAGCTTCGTTAGCTTTTACAACTTCTTTAACTGCTCTTAAGAATAATTCTTCAGGGATAGGCGGAATTTGAAGTCCGCGGCAAGAATCTGCAATACGGCTTGCATTAAGGTCAGGGCGGAAGCAAACTGTTCTTCCGTCTTTTGTGGTATATGCCTTAAGTCCTTCAAAGCAAGTTTGTGCATATTGAAGTACGCCTGCACATTCATTAAGGGTGATTGTATCATCATCGGTAAGATGACCTTCATCCCACTTACCGTCTTTGTAATGAGCTACAAAACGCTTATCTGTTTTTACATAGCCAAAGCCGAGTTTTGACCAATCTATATCTTTCTTTTGCATTTTATTAAACATCTCCTATGCAATTGTTTTTGTTACAAAAATATTATAGCACTTTAAATTCATTTTTCAATACTAACAGGGCAAAAAATTACATTGAGCGTCAGTTTTTATCAACAGCGTCTGTTATTATTTCCCCGCCCTCGATACTTTCGCGCTTTTTAAACGGTAAATTTTCCAAAATACTTTTATATGCCTGTGTTTTTTGGTTTAAATATTCTTTGGTAAAATCAGCAATCACTTTTTTCAATATTTGCTTGAATTTAGACTTCTGTTCATCATCCAAAGTCGTTACGGAGTCAATTAAGCCGAATGCTTTTTTAATATCAATTTCTTTAGTATCGTAAAAATCTACTATTCCCATATTTTCGGCAACATATTCAAGCGTGTCAAAGAAAAGTTCCAATTCTTCATCCGAAATATAATCAATAAGCTCATTTAGATAATCACTTATAAAATCACTCGTTCTGTCATACTTTTCTTCTGTTTTAAAACGGTCACCCTCCACCTGCCAAGATGATGCCTGATGCTGCTTAAGCCCTGTATTTTCGCTATGCACAATTAAAGGTGCGGCATCGTGATAAAGCATTCTGCCGATAATTGAAGTTTGAGGGGTGATAAGATGAATTTTATCTTTAATTTGGCAATAATCGTATCTGTCAAAAAAATATTTAGGAAAGCCGGGTGCGTCATCTTCATACACGGCTTTTATTCGCTTTTTAAGTGAATTTGAGCAGTTTACAGCGGCAAATACTGCAAGGTTACCGCCTTTTGAATGGCCGCAAAGAATAATATCACCCGAATGAAGCATAGATGTTTCCTGAAAATAATATAACGCTTCAATCTGCGCCGGAACGGGAAACATATACGAAAGCATTGCCGATTCCTTAACACCCGTAACCGTTACATCAGTTCCGCGAAAAGCAACAACATCACTTCCGTCATCAAGCAAAAAATGAATTGCCGAAAACTGCTTATCAATATCATCATTAACATTATTTATGTAATCACACATAATTACATTTGAAAATCGCTTTGTCATACTGCATTTTTTTAATAAGTCTGCACTTTTCACACTTATTGCAATAAGATTTTCAATTTCTTCCTGAGTATACATAGCAAAAAATAGCTTTGCCCCTTTTAAAAGCGATACACTCTGCTTATCCGCAATATCTTTAAAATCGGTATAAGCAAGCTGTGAAAATATAAGGTTATCCACCTCATTAAAAGCTTTTTCTTTAAACGAAAAATCACCGTATTCTTCAATATAATCAAGCATATTCTTCATATCATCTCATCTCCGATTTCTTTATAATATTATATCAAAACACAAGTGATTTGTCACACCCGTTATAACTTTTTTACAAAAATGCAAAATAGTACAAACTCTATTGAATGAATATAAGTATTATGCTATTATATACTTTACAGTATATTATTTTAAGAGGAGTATACTTATGGCTGAAATTTATGTACTTCAAACAGGTAAAATGCTTGTATCAACCGCTGTTCACGATAGGGACAGTAAAAAAGGCAAGCTTGCATATACAGGTATTCTTCAAGGTAAAAAAGGAAGAAACGAAGTGCCTGTTAAGGCATTTTTAATTAAAATAAACGGTAAAAATGTGCTTGTGGATACAGGCTGGAGTGAGCAGTGTGCCATAAATGCAAGGCGCCATCTCGGCATTGCACTTTATTTTTCAAGCCAGCCGACTCTCACATTAAACGATTCGGTTATAAGGCAGCTTAAAAATTTTGACCTCACACCCGAAAAGCTTGACGCCGTAATACTCACTCATCTTGACTGTGACCACGCAAGTGCAATTAAAGATTTAAAAGGCACAAAGCATTTTTATGCAACTAAAGAGGAGCTTGATATTGCCCAGCTTCCAAACCCGAGATACCATAAAAGCTTGTGGGAGGGTGTTGAAATTGAGGGAGCGCAAATGAATTACGATTCGCGCGCACCTTTCGGCAAATCCTGCGATTTATTCGGTGACGGAAGTATAAGAATTGTTTACACACCGGGGCATTCAGCCGGCTCTTGCTGTGTGGTAGTAAAAGATAACGAAAAAATGGCAGTTATTGCCGGTGATAACGGAACAAGCGAAAAATCCTGGAGCGAGCTTATACTTTCCGGCCCGATACACAACATCCAAAATATGAAAATTTCACTTCGCTGGCTTAATAAAATGTATCAAAATCCAAATTGTGTTGCAGTGCTTACCTCACACGATAAAGATTATAACGAAACAAAAATTGAATTTTAGATAAATAAAAACACCGAGATTTTGCATCTCGGTGTTTCTATTCTTTTTATCAATATAAAAAAGAGGAGGTAAGGATGAAAAATATTTTATCTGCATCGGGAAGTAGCACCTTTCCCTTTGCTGATACCAATATACTGTTCATAAATATACTGCGTATTAAGTAATTATTAACATATTTAAAAATTATGTTAATTAAATGAAAACAAGATACTTATTTTTCTATTTACCTTTACTCTTTTTTGTGTTAAAATCATCATAAAATACATTTCGGGAGATAAATTATGAAATCAAAAGGCGCGTCGGGCGAATTTGCAAAATATGTATCGCAAAATGTATTCGCTATGATAGGAATGTCATGCTACATTTTGGCAGATACCTTTTTTATATCGAAGGCAGTCGGTGCAAACGGTATTACAGCTTTAAACCTTGTATTACCGCTTTATAATTTGATATTCGCCATAGGTTCAATGATAGGCGTAGGCTCCGCAATCAAATTTGCCATTGCAAAAAATCAGAAAGAAAGTAATAAACGCTACTTTTTTAACGCTATGTTTTTTACAACGTTTTTCGGTATGATTTTTATGGCAATAGGCATATTTGCACCCGAAAAGCTTGTTGAACTTTTGGGCGGAAGCCGTGAAATTGTAGCTGTGGGCGCACCGTACACAAAAATCTTTATGGCATTTGCACCTCTGTTTATGTGGAATTATGTGTGCAATGCTTTTGTAAGAAATGACGGTTCACCGTCAATCGCGATGACTGCAACGGTATTAAGCAGCCTGTTTAATATCGTTATGGACTGGGTACTCATGTTTCCGCTGAAAATGGGTATGCAAGGTGCGGCACTTGCAACCGCACTTTCCCCGGTTGTAGGCTGTGCAATTTGCTGTTTCCACTTTGCTTCAAAGAAAAATACAATTTGTTTCAAACCTTGCATTCCGTCAATTATAAAGCTTTTCAATTGTGCAAAACTTGGTGTTTCGGCTTTCGTCGGCGAATTTTCATCAGGTGTAATTACAGTCGCTTTCAATATGGTTATATTAAAACTTGTGGGCAACATAGGTGTTGCATCATACGGTGTGGTAGCAAATATTTCGCTTGTGGC
Organism: bacterium; assembly: GCA_963661525.1. GTDB lineage: Bacteria > Bacillota > Clostridia > Oscillospirales > Acutalibacteraceae > Eubacterium_R. The sequence goes on along the minus strand of CAVLCX010000080.1, from coordinate 630 downwards.
AGTATCGGTATTCAACGGTGTTGCACAGGGTTCACAGCCCCTTATCAGCAAATACTATGCCAAAGGGGATAAAAAAGACCTTGAAAAAATCATCAGGCTCGGCACCGTCACCTGCCTTTGCCTTGCAGGAATAATTATTGCAGTAATAAATATCTTTGCAACACCGATTGCAAATGTTTTCAACAGTGAGCATATAGAAGAACTTACCGCCTACGCTGTTAAAGGGCTTCGCATTTATTTTGTAGGCTTTATATTTGCCGGGCTTAATATTTTCCTTTCCCTTGCGTTTAGTTCAATGAGCAAGGCAATACCCGCCTTTGTTATATCAATTATGAGGGGATTTGTTGTTATTTTAGCAAGCGTATTTTTGCTTTCATATCTTTTCAATATGACGGGTGTTTGGCTCGCATTCCCGGTTGCCGAAGCCATTACTTTTATAACATCACTTGCATTTTTAATAAATATAAAAAAGAAAAACGAAATATAAAAAATGCGTTAGGCTCAATAAGCCTAACGCATTTACAGCGTGTAGAAGTTTGAAATTTAACTTTTCTACACGCTGTAAGACTCTGTAAAAAGTGAGATAAATTTTGTATTTTGCGAGTGGGAGCTGTTTTATTCTCACTCGCT
>CAVLCX010000079.1:2433-7339 GCA_963661525.1 bacterium | reverse complement strand
GCGGTTGACATAACGCCGTCAAGCGGTGAAAGCCTGTTAGCAACAAAAAGTGCAATTTCTTCAAATGATTTATCAGAAACCATACAGCAAAGGTCAAAACCGCCACTCATAAGATAAATGCTTTCAACCTCTTCAAGCTGGGCAATTCTGTTTGCAATTTCGTCAAAACCGTGGCCGAATTTTGGCTGAACCCTAATTTCGATAAGTGCTGTAACGGTTTGCATTTTGGCTTTGTTTTTATCTATCATAGCACGGTAACCTTTTATAATTCCCGTTTCTTCATAAAGGCGAATTTGTGCTTCTACTTCTTCTTCGGTTTTACCAAGCATAACAGCAATTTCACTGTTTGAAAGCCTTGGGTTTGTTTCAAGTATTTCTAATAACTTTTCCATATAAAATTTCCTTATCTTAATATTATTCAATCGTAATCAATTTAGGCTGATGTTTTTCATAAACAGTAACATAATCAAAACCTGCCGCTCGCGCAATATCATAGCCTTGGCTTATGCCTTGGCACACTCTGTTTGCATAATGCGAATCTGAACCGACTGTAATATATTTACCGCCGAGTTCTTTATATCTTTTAACAAAAGATATATTAGGCAATGTATCTTTCATATCCATAAAAAGACCTGAAGTGTTAATTTCAAGTGCCTTATCTTTTTTGATAAGTTCTTCAAATATAGCATCGCATACATCTTGATACTTTTTCATATCAACATCAATTTTCTCCCTGGCGACAATATATCTTAAAGGGTAAGTCAAATGTGCAAGGGAATCAAAAGCACCCCATTTGCAAAGTTCCAAAAGGCCGTCGAAATATTTATTAAGCAGGTCATCAATATCATATTTTTTATAATCAAGGAAAAAGAAATCCTCCATATTTTCAAGATTATGAAGTGAGCCTAAAACGAAATCATAATCATATTTTTGAAGTAAAATTTCCGTTTCTTTCTTTCTGTAAATTCCCTGGCCTATTTCAATACCTTTAAGTATTTTAATTTTATCACTGTATTTAGATATACATTCATTCAAATCTTTAAGTTGCGGCGGGCAAAGTTCATCAGGATTCATATCCGCGCCGTCAATATCGCAATGGTCTGTTATCGCAATAATTTTTGCACCTTTTTCTATTGCGCTGAGGCAAAGTGACTCAACGCTGTCATTTCCGTCAAAAGAATGAATTGAATGAGTGTGAACATCAACAATATTTTTATATTCCAATTTTTTGCCTCTCAATATAATGTAAATATAATAAGCTTTTGCTATAATAACACAAAATGAAAAAAAATAAAATATATTTCTTATACTTTATTGAAAAAAGTTTATCACTCTGTTATAATTTTAAACAATACAATTATAAACTATACAGTAATTTGCGTATCGGAGGTAACAATATGAGAGCATTTATTACAGTTGTAGGTAAAGACACAGTAGGAATTCTTGCAAAAGTTTCATCTATCTGTGCAAAATACGAAATTAACATTACCGAAGTAAGCCAGACTATTCTTGATGATATGTTTTGTATGATTATGCTTGCTGACATAAGCAAAAGCACAGTCGGATTTGTTCAATTTGCAGATGAGCTTACAAAATACGGTGATGAAAACAACCTCTCAATTCACGCAATGCACGAGGATATTTTTAACTCAATGCACAGAATATAGGAGGTGTAACCCTTGATAAATTCAAAAGAAATTCTTGAAACAATAAGAATGATTCAAGATGAATGTCTTGACATAAGAACCACAACGATGGGCATTTCGCTTCTTGATTGCGGGGATACTGATATAGATAAATCCTGCCAAAAGATTTATGATAAAATTTGCACCAAGGCTGAACATCTTGTATCAACAGGCGAGCAGATTGAAAGGGAATACGGTATTCCTATTATAAATAAAAGAGTCAGCGTTACACCTATCGCAATAATGGCAGGTATCAGCGGCGGTGACCCTGTAAAATATGCATTGGCACTTGAAAAAGCAGCACAAACTATCGGTGTTAATTTCATAGGCGGTTACAGTGCGCTTGTGCAAAAAGGTTTTGCGGCAGGCGACCTTGAGCTTATCAACTCAATTCCGAGAGCTTTAGCTGAAACAGAGCATATTTGTTCATCTGTGAACATCGGTTCAACCAAAGCCGGAATAAATATGGACGCCGTTAAAATTATGGGCCAAAAGGTTAAAGAAGCTGCCGAGCTTACAAAGGATAACGACTGCATTGCAGCCGGAAAACTTGTAGTATTTTGCAATGCTCCTGAAGATAATCCGTTTATGGCAGGCGCTTTCCACGGTGTCAGCGAACCTGACTGCGTAATAAATGTAGGTGTTTCAGGCCCCGGTGTTGTAAGAAGTGCTATCAGCAAGCACCCTGATTATTCAGTAAACGAAATTGCAGAGCTTATTAAAAAGACTGCTTTTAAAATTACCCGTATGGGCCAGCTTGTAGGTGTGGAAGCATCAAGAAGGCTTGGTGTAGACTTCGGTATAGTTGACCTTTCACTTGCGCCTACCCCGGCAGTCGGTGACTCCGTTGCTCATATTCTTGAAGAAATCGGAATTGAGCAGTGCGGCGGTGCTGGCACAACCGCTTGCCTTGCAATGCTTAACGACGCAGTTAAAAAAGGCGGTGTTATGGCATCATCAAGCGTCGGCGGCCTTTCAGGTGCATTTATCCCTGTCAGCGAAGATGCCGGTATGATTGACGCCGCAAGAAGCGGTGTGCTCACTATTGAAAAACTTGAAGCTATGACAGCAGTATGCTCGGTAGGTCTTGATATGATTGTTATTCCGGGTGACACAAGTGCAGAAGTCATCAGCGGTATTATTGCAGATGAAGCTGCAATAGGTATGGTTAACTGCAAAACAACAGCAGTCAGGGTTATTCCTGCAATCGGCAAAAATATTGGTGATGAACTTGAATTCGGCGGACTTTTAGGCAGCGGCCCTGTTATGAAAGTTAATACCAAATCACCTGCGCAGTTTATTAACCGCGGCGGCAAAATTCCTGCTCCTATGCACAGCCTTAAAAACTAAAAAATATTTCCGTATAATATCAACCCTATCTGCAAGCGGCAGATAGGGTTGAATTTTTATTTAAAAACTATTTTAAAATCACTGTTTTTAAACGCAAGTGATTTTAATGTGGAATCATCATTTTGCACAAGAATGAATTCGCCGAAATTTGTTTTTCCCTCATATTTAACACCGCCGTCAATAATATGCATTTTTGTATTATCGTTTGAAAGGGCGGATATTACATCATAAATAATGATTGCGGCATTTTCTTTTTCAAAATTTTCGCCTGAAATATCATATGAATAAGTGCTGTATTTAAAATTCACATTCTTTCCGTCATAAGTCATCACAAGGCCGAGCGCATTTGTATTTTTAACAGTGAGGGATATGCTCCCCTCTTTTTTACAAATTTCACATTCATATGAAAAATCCCCTGAAGTAACCACAGCATTTTGAGTAAAAGCCTTTGGTACTTCAAGGGTATTTATTTTAACCGAACAAGAACTAAACATAAAAATTGAAATGATAAGTAAAATAAAGCCTAATGTTTTCTTCAAATAAATCTATCCTTTATTCAAATTCGGACATTAAAGCTCCCAAAACATAAATCATATCATCAACAGTCATACCGCGAGTTGAAATTTCCTGTGCCGCAATATCGCCGCACCTTCCGTGAATGTAAACTGCGGCTTTGCAAGCTTCAATAGGGTCAATACCCTGCGCTGCAAATGAGCCGATTATACCTGCAAGCATATCACCCGTACCGCCCATAGCCATACCGGCATTACCTGTTGTATTAAAATAGACATCCACACCGTTTGTAACGATAGTATTTGCACCTTTCAGCACAATAATCACATCATTTTCCTTTGCAAATGCTTTTGCAACTTCAAGCCTGTGTGAGCAAACATAATCAACGCTTTCACCTATAAGCCGAGCCATTTCACCCGGGTGCGGAGTAATAATTAACGGAGCTTTTTTATCCTTTACTATATCTATGAAAGGAGCAACGGCATTTATACCATCGGCATCAAGAATAACAGGCACTTCGCTTGTTTTAATAATTTGGTCAACCACAACCTGAATATCATCATTATTTCCAAGTCCGCAGCCTACAACCACGCTGTCTGCCCATTTTAAATCTTCAAAAACATCGCCAAGCGCACCTATTGAAATAGTTTTAGCTTCGTTTTCACAAAGTGGTTTAAATAAAGGCTGGGTTAAATGCGAAGTCATAACGGGGTAAACAGATTTAGGAAAAGCGCATTTTAAAAGGCCCACACCTGTTTTAAGTGCAGATTTTGCACATATAACAGAAGCACCCGGCATTAAATATGAACCGCAAATATTAAGCTGATGGCCGAATGAACCTTTATTTGAATTAAAATCACGCTTGATAAAATTCTTTTTAATATGCTTTTTAGTAATAGTTTGCGGGTAACCGGAATCATAATGTTTTTCATCAATACCGATATTAACTGTATAAATCTTACCGCAATATGCATTTGAAGGCGGCAACACATGAGCAAATTTTAATGTAGAAATTGCAATAGTATAATCAGCCTTAACCGCATTTATCACCGAACCGTCGGTTGAATTTGTACCGCTTGGGGTATCAATACTGACAACCTTTGCATTACTGCTGTTAATAAAATCAAAAATATCATTAAACGGTGCTTTCGCTTCACCGTGAAAGCCTATTCCGAAAATGCAATCAACTATAATGTCGTATTTTTCAGTATTAAGTTTGGTAAAGTTTATAACCTTTACACCATTGTTGATTGCTTTTTGATAATACATTTTCGGTTCATCAACAGTAGGCTCTTTATCACACAAAATTATATCTGCAAAAACATTTATTTCTTTAAGTAAACCAGCAATTACAAAGC
>CAVLCX010000079.1:0-2412 GCA_963661525.1 bacterium | reverse complement strand
ATACTCCAACCCTACTGCTTGCAAGGCTTTCGCCGAAAATTTTGCATATTTTTTCAAAGCAGGCTGTTCCGGCTTTCAGCATAAGCTCGGCTTCGGTTGAATCCGACTCAAAAGCTCTTGTTTCAACTGCTTTAATTTGTTTTGCTGTTAATATCCTCATAATAACACCACCCGTTTTAGTGTAAAGTGTTTTAGCTTTACCACAATATTACTGTTGCAACCGCATATTCACCGTCGTGCGAAATTGATATATCACTGTTATCTATACCGCAGAGATACGGTTTGCCGTTTTCATCGTGGCCAATTTCCACATCTGTCAGCGGAAATTTAAGCCCTGTTCCAAGAGCTTTAAAATAAGCTTCTTTACCTGCAAATATTCCTGCAAAGTTTTCAGCTTTTTTGCAATACGCTCTTTCTTTTTCGGTAAACACTTTATTTATAAATGATTGGCTTTCAATACTTTTTTCAATCCTTGATATTTTAACAATATCAGTTCCTATTTTATACATTTATTCACCTATCGGTTTAACCGCAAAACTCAACTTCTTGCCTGAAAGTGAACCCACCCTATCCTTTTTATCAGGAAGCGGACCGCAAGCATTTGAGCCTGCACCTAAAACAGATGAGTCAATATTCACGCAGGTAGTCGGCAAATCAACTAATTCATCCCTATGCATTGCTTTTGCCCACTGATTTGAGGTGTAATGACTTGCAGAAAAAATAAAAGGTTTATTTACAGCTTCAAATCTTAACCCAAAGCCTGACGCATTTGTAATTTCTGCAAAGCGGACATCACATCTTGTTGCACTTTCCTGCGGTTTAATATAATCTTCTTTAAGTTTACCAACTGTTGTTTGATAAATTTTGTTTATTGTATGCTCCTTATAATCAGGCAAATTAACATCTTCACCCAAGCCGAAATATTTAATATTTTCATATTCCTTTGGCATTTCGAGCATAACACCGAAGCGAGGCAACAGCTTAACTGCACCGCCGCCCAAGCAATTAACATCAACCAAAATATTACCGTTTGGATAAATTGTATATTTTATTTGAGTATTTGCAACCGGCATAATACGATTTGCAAGGGATTTTATATTAGTTGTAATCGCAATATTATTGCCATTATCTGTAAAGCTGCTGCCTTTACAGATATTCGATGTATTTTGAAGTCCCATTGTATGCCAATATTTGCAAATATTTCTGTCATTATCAAGCGGAGCGCGATAAAACGCAGGGGCAAATCCTTTAAAATCACCGAGAGGGAATGAATTAATCATTTCGTGATTTTTATAAACATATGAAGTAATAAATCCGGTAGATTTATCAAATATCATTGAGCCTTCGTTAAAAGTGATATAAAGCTTATTTTCACTTGGTTTTACTGTGATTTTACCGTCAGACTTTATATCTGCATTCAGCCTACCATCATTTAAAATGATTTGCTCACTTGCAATTAAGAAATCACCTGCCAAATATTCAAATACAACTGAATTATGATTATCCTTTTCAAGCTTAAGCGACTCAATTTCATACACCTGACTTGACTGCGGAGCAATATTTATATCAAATGTATTTGAAAATGTTTCAATTCCGTTTGTAAAGCAGGTATACTTTACAGTCATTATCGCATTTTCAAAATAATTATGGTTAAAAAATTCATATCTTTTATCTGCAATTTTGCGGCATCTGACAGGGCGATAGCAATTTTTCATCTGCTTTGCACCTGAATGCGGTGTTCTGTCCGGAAAGAAAAGGCCATCCATACAGAAATTGCCATCGTGCTTTTCTTCACCGTGGTCACCACCGTAAGTGTATTCAACTTTTTCATTTTCGTGGTACACTGCATGGTCTGCGAATTCCCATATGCAACCGCCAAGCATATTTTCTGAAGAATAAAAGCATTTTACATATCTTTCAAGTTCGCCTGCGCCAACTCCCATTGCATGCGCATATTCACAAAGGAAAAACGGCTTTTTACGATACTTCGGCAATTTACCCTTTGCAATTTTTTCACACATATTCGGCCAGGCATACATATGTGAAATAACATCATATGCAAAGCGAGGAGTTCTGCACACACCCTCATAATGAATAGGAAGCGGTGATAACTTTTTTAGTTCATCATAGCAATAATCTTGGTTAAGATAACCGTGTGATTCATTTCCGAGCGACCACATTGTGATTGACGGATGATTCTTATCACGGGCATACATTCTGTAAACCCTATCCCAATAATGCTGTTGCCAATCTTTATTATGTGAGCAAGCACCAGGCTTATGAAGTTCGGTTTCACAACCGTGAGTTTCAATATCAGCTTCATCAATTACATATATTCCGTATTCATCACATAAATCAAGAAAAGTAGGGTCAGGCGGATAATGAGATGTACGAATACAGTTAGCATTATAT
>CAVLCX010000078.1:0-7346 GCA_963661525.1 bacterium | reverse complement strand
AGGAGTCAAGACATAAACTCTTGACTCCTTTACTCTTTAGTCGCCCCAATCCGGTGGAGTGACAATCGGTTCATCGCCGCCACCGGATGTCGTAATTACATCAACGGCAGCAAACTTTTGAATGTCTGAATCAGGCTTGATGTACTTTTCCTTCATCTTAATACCTCCTTTTATATTTCATATCTATCACTAAATGGATATGCGAATTATTTGCCTGCGTAGGCTTTTGCGGAATTGCCGTAACGCATCATTGCGTCTGTAACAGCCTTTAACTTTGCATCAGTAACAGTTGCGGCATAAGATTCAACACTGTACTTAAGTGTATAGCTGACTTGCTCATCGCCTTTGTATGCAGTGATAAATACTTCATCACTCATTTGGTTTGCATAAACACCGTCAAAATAGAAATACCAATAACCGTCTTTGCCTTTTTCGAAATTATCCGGATTTTCGGCATAAGTATATGTCAATGTTCTTGATCCTATTTTTACTTTGAATGAAAGGTCATCAAGAGTAACATTTGTCATATTAAGCGGTATTGCAATTTCAACCGAATTATTCAGCCTTAATGCAGTACCAAACTTTACAAGCCTGTTTTCGCAGGTTTCATAACTTGCATTCTTGATGTTTGTTAAATTCAAATCATCTGTACTATGAAGTGCTTTTTGCTCATCGGTAAGTATATCGGTAAGTAAATTATCGGTTTTATAATTTTGATATACCTGACAAGCCTCGCCGTAATACACCAAATCCACCAGCAAAGTTTTAAGCTTTGCAGAAGATGTCGGCTTATTCAGCGTTGACTTAATATAGTCGGTTGCACTGTATTTATAAGCATTACCGTTATATGTCACACCGTCTTTGACACCATAAAATGTAATACTTACATCATCACCTAAAGCCTGCGGTGAAATACCGGTATAATCAAAAACGCAATATACAGTCGAACCTGAAGTTAATGTTTTACCAGACGAATACACTTTTTCGGTTTTACCGTTTCGGGTAAACTCGGCATACACTTCGTCATAATAATCAACTACATCTTTGGTAATGTAAGTTGCAAGCGTAATGCTGCTTTCAAGCGACAGCGCATTACCTCTGCGACGAAGAAGAGCCGTATTCGGTGCCTCTTTCGTTTCACTTTCACCACAAGCGGAGCAAGTACGAGTCTGCGTGCCGTCTTTATAATCACTTGATGAATTATAAACAGCATCGTTATTGTATTTCCAATCTGACCAGTTATGTGTATGTTCAGGTTCTTGTTTTTCTTCAACAGTCACTTCAAGATCTGTGCTGAAATCACGATAGGTAATCGTAACATTCTGTTTTCCGACTTTTGTTTTATCAAAACCTGTAACCGCATAACCTTTCTTTATGGTTTGCTGATCTCCGTCGGAATAAGTCAAAATCACCTTGCCACTGCTTAAATCCAAATCCTCACCTTGAATAATTTTAATATCATTCGAGAATTCAAATTCAGCATCAACAACCTTCTTTTCACTCACATTCACTTCAAATGTAGCAGACTTCCCACGATAACTTACTGTAACAGTCTGTTTGCCTACATTTTCAGAATTAAATCCTGTAATTTTCAAGCCGCTTGTTACGGTTCTTTCATATCCGTTATCGTAGGTAACATTAAACTCCATACCTGCAGTATCTAATTTGTCGTTTTCTACATACTCGGTTTTCGCCGGCGGCGTTAAGGAAACGGAAGTAATATTTCCGATTTCGTGATACACCAATCCATTGTCGTTGCAATAATCTTCAACATAGCTGTTCGGATAAGTATAAACTTCGGCATCTTCTGCACCATAGAAAGCAAGATCGTGGATATTATTAACATTTCCATAGAGGTACAGTTCGGTAAATTTAACGCAACCATAAAATTCCGAATTGCCGATTTTAACAATACCCGTACCAAATTCTGCTTTTTCCAATCCTGTGCAAGCGTAAAATACACAATCTCCCAACTGTGTAACGCTGTCTGGAATTGTAATTTCCGTAATACTGCTGCAAGAACGGAATGCATAATTGCCAATTGACTTTAACGAATCAGGCAAAATGATTTCTTTAACCTTATTACAGTTGTAAAACGCATATGCACCGATTGTTTCAACAGCATTGCCGAGAGATAAATCATTAACAAGAACACAACCATAGTAAGCATAATCACCTATAGTTTTTACTGTGTTTGGTAAATCAACAGAAAGTAAAGATGCACAACCGAAGAAAGTGTATTCGTTGATTTTATCTACACCGACAGGTATGTTGATTGACTTCATACTGTTGCAATCGTAAAAAGCATAGGCCCCGATATTGCGAACCGTATTCGGTAATTTAACTTTTGGAATCAACTTACAGCTGTCAAAAGCGTGCGAGCCGATGTTAACCAGATTCTGATTTATAACGATATCATCTATTGCAATGTCATTATAAAAAGCATAATCATTGATATTTACAACAGAGTCGATATAAAGCTGTTTCATTGCAGGACAATTGGAAAAAGCATAGTCGTCAATAGTATCAATGTCATCAAGTTCAATTTTATTTGTTGAACTATCTGAAAACGCATACTTTCCTATAAGATTTACTTTTCCGATTTCTATATAATTCATAGCGGAGCTATTTCTGAATGCACACTCGCCAATCGAACCGGCATTTTCAATCACCACACCATTGATAGATGTGCTATCTGCAAATGCATGGTCTTTAATCATATCAGTATTATGAATGATGACACCCTTAACAGTTGATGTGTTTGCAAAAGAGTAGGAATCAATTGTATTGATATTCTTATCAAATACAAGATATGTAAGACCGGACAATTTTGCTTTGTAAACATCCTTATCAACAGTACCGTCAACGCCACGGAAATACGCCGTTACATTACCGCTTGATTCGGCAAACACATTGTCGCCGCAAGTAGTAACGGTATCCGGCAATGATACAGTTTCCAAAGTAGTTATACTGTTAAATGCATTGTTTCCAAGCGATTTAATATTGTCGTTTATTACAATGTGAGAAATCTTTTGTTCTTTCAAAATATCAGCAGCAATATTTCCGCCAACATAGTAAAATGTAACGGTTACATTTTGTGTATGATATCCGCCATCAACACTGTTATAAAATGCGTTAGTTCCAATAGTCTCAATTGTATCAGGGATAATCAAATTTTTAAGTAAGGATGCATCCTTAAAAATTTCGTTGCCAAGTGATACAACCTTATCCGAGAATAAAAATTCCCCATCAGCAGCTTTCTTATCACCATATGTAATATCATTTAATTTATAGCAATATGCAAATACACTGTTCCCGATTTTAGAAATATTTTCATCAAGCACAGCATGAGATATACCTTGTTTTTCAAACAAACTGTCGGTAACAGTACCGAAAAGATATCTGATTTTCGCTGTCAAATTATTGTTATTCTTAAGTGCAGAATCACCCAAACATTCAAGTGAATCGGCAACTGAAATTTCCGAAAGCTCCGTGCAATCAAAGAATGCCGCTTCGCCGATTGTCTTTGTAGCATCGGGAATTATTATCTTGGTAAGTTTAGCACACCCTCTAAACGCACCACCTTTAATAGTTTCAACAGTGTTCGGCAATGTAATTGCAGAAAAAGCACACTCTCTGAATGCATCAAATCCGATAGATGTTACATTAGAATTAATCGTTACGGTTGCAAGTGAAGTACATTTATTAAATGTACAATCATTAATAACTGTTACACCTGTCGGAATAGTTACTGTTGGCAGCGAAGAACAATTATCAAATGCATAACTGCCAAGTGTTTTTAAACTTGACGGCAGATTTGCAGTTTTAAGTAAAGAACAATTTTGAAATACGCCCTTACTTATAATTTCCAAACTTGTAGGCAAAGTTACAGTTTCCAAAGAAGTGCAATTTTGATATGCAAATTCATCAATAGTAACTACGCCTTTTTTATGTGTAACTTTTGTCATAGATTTATTATTAGCAAAAGCATATTTACCGATATATTGAGTTGATGATGGTATTGTAACTTTAGATAATCCGCAATTATAAAACGCATAATCGCCAATGGATTTTACGCTGTAGCCTATTACAACGGTTTCAAGCTTTTCACAATTATAAAATGTGTATTCTCCGATAGATTCGGTAGTTGTGCCAATTGTAGCATTTACCATGGAAGTACAATTGTAAAATGCGTAAGCACCAACATACTTTGCGGTATCCGGCACAACGGCCTCTGCAAGTGAAGTACAATTATAGAAACAACCTTTACCGATAGATTCAACACCTTCGGATATGGTTACATTTTTAAGACCTGTACAATTATTAAAAGCATAATCTCCGACAGAACTTACAGTTGTTGGAATTGTGGCATTGATAAGTCCTGTGCAACCGTCAAAAGCATATTTACCGATTGTTTTAATATTCTTCGGTATGGTTATGCTCTTTAATGTGTTGCATTTAGCAAAGCCATAGTCACCGATAGATGATACCGTATGTCCGTCAATCTCTTCAGGTACGGTTAATTCCGTAGATGTGGTTTCGCATCCGACAATTTCTGCAGTATCATCTGATTTAATAATGTAATAAAAAGTATCATTGCCTTTTGTATATGAATCATTTAAGACAGTTTTATTACTGCTGTTATAATCGTAACCTGCTGAAGGCTGATATACTTTCAAATTGCAGGAAGGAAATGCATTGGTACCGATTTTGGTTACGGATTTCGGTATTGTAACGGTTGAAAGAGCCGTTCCGTATAATGCATTATCACCGATACTTAATAATTCATTCGGTAAAATCACTTCGGATATTTTGCTGTTATTCTTGAACACGCCACCGCCAATATGCTTTACCATGTCGGGAATAGTAACCGAACTTTTTGTTCCGTTATATTTAATGAGAACATTATCACCAACGGTTACAAATTCATCGGTCAAATTATTGTACCATGGGTTGTTTTGAAAAGCGTAATCGCCGATAGAGGTAATGCCATCATTTAAGGTTATCTTAGTGATATTTTTGCAGTTATTAAATGCAGCAGTTCCTATTATGCTCGCATCGGTAATATTTACTGTTGTCAATTTTGTTGGAACATAATAACTGTATGTCTGCAAATTATACGGACCATAAGTGTTACTATAATGTTTACAACTGTCATTATAATAATTATAGCAAGTATACCATGGTTTGCTATTTGTATTTACATAACAGTTTTGGAAAGTCGTTGAAGATGATGATTGATATCGTTTTTCATAATTAGAATTATACGAAGTGCTGCATATTTCTTTTCCTGTATCAGAAGAATATACACTGTAACTATAATTAGCTGTAGTACCATAGTTGTAACTTTTATTAGCAGCGTTATAAGTTGTATATCCGAACACATATCCGAATGTCGCTTCACAATCGGTTGCCGTTCTGCTTTCTCCCACAAACGGCAATGTGATTTCTGTTACATTATCGCAACCATAAAAAGCAAAAGAGGCAATAGTTTCAACCGTATTCGGAACTGTTATCGAGGTCAGTCCGGTACAGTTTTGGAAAGTATATTTCGCTATCGCTTTTACGCCTGATCCAATACTAAGTTTTTCAACCGATGAGCAACCCGAAAAAGCGTAAGCCCCTATTATCGTTACGCTATCAGGGATTGTAAGTTCAGCAATTCTTGAACAATCCGAAAAAGCGTAAGAGCCGATTGTTTTTACAGAATCAGGTATATGAAGAGATGTTGCCGAATCACAATCATAAAATGCGAATGTTTCAATCGTCTTCACATTGTTTGGAATTGAGATTGCAGGCAGACTATTTAATTTTGCAAATGCGTATTTGTCTATCGATTCTGCATACTTGCTAATTTTCAAACGAGAAATTTTTGAACAACCATAGAATGCATATTTGTTTATTTTTGTAACGGTATCTGGAATATAGATTTCAGTAAATGCAGTATCACCATAGTATGCATATGAACCAATTTCAGAAACTGTTTCCGGAATGGCATAATCTTCTAATGCGACACATTGCTGAAAAGCGTAATCGCCGATAGAGGTAATGCCATCATTTAAGGTTATCTTAGTGATATTTTTGCAGTTATTAAATGCAGCAGTTCCTATTATGCTCGCATCGGTAATATTTACTGTTGTCAATTTTGTTGGAACATAATAACTGTATGTCTGCAAATTATACGGACCATAAGTGTTACTATAATGTTTACAACTGTCATTATAATAATTATAGCAAGTATACCATGGTTTGCTATTTGTATTTACATAACAGTTTTGGAAAGTCGTTGAAGATGATGATTGATATCGTTTTTCATAATTAGAATTATACGAAGTGCTGCATATTTCTTTTCCTGTATCAGAAGAATATACACTGTAACTATAATTAGCTGTAGTACCATAGTTGTAACTTTTATTAGCAGCGTTATAAGTTGTATATCCGAACACATATCCGAATGTCGCTTCACAATCGGTTGCCGTTCTGCTTTCTCCCACAAACGGCAATGTGATTTCTGTTACATTATCGCAACCATAAAAAGCCGAATCACCGATACCTATTATTGAACTTCTAACTAATATAGAAGTGATATTATTTTTATACTGATACCAAGGTGTGTTGCCTTTTGAATAACTCGGTATACTGCCTTTGCCTGTAATTTCAAGCAGTCCGTTATCATACAGAAACCAATTCACATCATCACTAAGACTGCCTTTATCTATTATGGTATAAGATGATGTATCAACATTGTCTGCTACGAGTGCGTTATACGCATTTCTTGCTGATTTTAATGCACCGTAATTGGAAACATTTGATTTTTGTTCATCACTTAACGCATTATAGGCATTTTCAGCAACAATGATTTTAGCTAAGCTTTTATTTGTATAATGCACTTTGCCGATAGCGTCAATTTTCTTTTCAACTGCTTTTACTTCGGCATCAGAATTGACATCCGATTGTTTTGTGCTCAAATGCGTATTGTCAATCGAACCTGCAAACGCAGGAACAGCGTAACTAAACATCATTAGAATAGACAAAACAACGCACAGAACTTTTTTCATTTGCTTTTTCATAATATTTCCTCCTCAGTTAATATTTATAAAATATTTTTCGCAAAAACGATTAAACTTTTTGGCTGTCTTTGGGCTCATATTAGGATGTACTCTAATAGAGACAACTTTCATGTTGTTTAGCTTTAGAAAAGTATCATGTGGACAAAGAACGGTACTTCTTACCCATTTTGTATAATCAACGATCGCTCTAACAAGTTTATTGTTATTCTTAGCCATTTCGTCAAAATTGAACATATGCATTTTCTGAGGAAATATTGGATTTATCGGTGTAGCAAC
>CAVLCX010000077.1:3307-7349 GCA_963661525.1 bacterium | reverse complement strand
CTCTGCTTTAATTACCCATTTGCAATTAAAATCAGAAAGATTTGTAAACAGGAATTTATTTTTAATTATAAATTCACCGTTTTTAACATCTTTTGCAGTAATTCCGATATTTTGATAACCGTGTTTAACTTCAACAATTTGCGGATGCGGCTTTCTGTCTGCACCGATAATACCGTTTGCACAAAAATACACATTACTGCCCGTCATAGCAGTAGTATTTGGAATATCAATCAGCTTATGAGGTTCTTTTCCCTGGAAATCAGTACCGTAAAGATAATTATCGTTTCCGTTTTCATCTTTAACATGCAAAGCTTGGTCAACAAAATCCCAAATAAAGCCGCCGCACATATTATCATACTTTTCAAAATCATCAATATATTCTTGGAAATTTCCGAGGGAATTTTCCATACTGTGCGCATATTCGCAAAGTACAATCGGCTTTCCCTCATACATTTCAGCTTTGATAGGCTTACTGTCGGCAGCAAGCTGGTTTGCAATATTATCATAAAGTGAAATGGTAATCGGCTGCTTGTTGCCGAGTTTTTCCATAATATCCTTTGTTGGATACATACGGGAAATAACATCGCTCTTTGTTAAATCAAAATCGCCTTCATAATGGAATTGGCGGGTATCATCAAGTTCAAGCGCACTTTTTTTCATTTCCATAAAGTTGCTTCCGTCGCCTGCTTCATTACCGAGCGACCACATAAATATACACGGATTATTTCTGTCACGAAGCACCATTCTTTGCATACGGTCAACAACGGCCCCAGTCCAAACATGATTTGAACCCGGCACACCCTTGCGCCTTACACCGTGAGTTTCAACATCACATTCATCCATTACATAAAATCCGTATTTATTGCACATATCGTAAAAATAAGGGTCATCAGGATAATGTGAAGTACGAATTGAATTGATATTATTTTGTTTCATAATATCAAGGTCCTGCGTATATCTGTATTTAGGTACAGCCCAACCGTAATCACAATCAAAATCGTGGCGGTTAACACCTTTTATCATAAGAGGCATACCGTTAAAGTATATTTTTTCGCCCTTAATTTCCACCTTTTTAAAGCCGACTTTATATGATTTTACGCAAATAACTTTTCCGTCAAGCTCGGCGCTCATTATAAGAGTATAAAGATTAGGAGTTTCAGCCGACCATTTTTCAGGTGATTTTACTGTTTTATTATAAGTAATTGTTTCCTTACCGCCCGAAAGTTCTTTTTCACTTGTGCCAAGTTCGATTTCTTCATTTTTTGAATCAATAAGCTTTGCCGAAACTTTAATTTTACCCTTAATGTTATTGTAATTATTGAAATACATATTAAGAGTAACATTTGAATCATTATATGTATCATCAAAATCTGTTTTAAAATAGAAATCACGAAGGCAAACTTTAGGCTCTGCAAAAAGATATACATCACGGTAAATACCGCAAAGCCACCACATATCCTGGTCTTCAAGATATGAACCGTCGGAAAAACGGTAGAGTTTTGCAGTAATTACATTTTCACCTTTTTTAAGCACCTTTGTAACATCAAATTCGTGCGGCACCATTGAGCCTTGCGAATAGCCTACAAATTCACCGTTTACATATACTTCAAGTGCAGATTTCGCAGCGCCGAAGTGTAAAAACACTTCCCTGTTGTCAAACGCTTTATCAAGAACAAAAGTTTTTCTGTAAAATCCTATTTCCTGCATATTGTGGTCGATTGACGGAATTTTACCTTTTGTTCGGCTGAAAGCCTTTGGAAAAGTGCTTGCATAATAATAAGGAACGGAATATCCTTCCGTCTGCCAAACTGACGGAACATTTATTTCATCCCAATGCGAATCATCGAAAGATACAAGCTGAAAATTTTCAGGCTGGTTTTTAAGACCTCTTTGCCAATAAAATTTCCATTTACCGTTAAGTGACTGCTTATATTTACTTTCTTTACCGGAAAGTGCTTCGTTTTCGCTGTCATAAGGCATCATTATAGCATGACCGTCTTCCTTATTGATTTTGAAAACAGAAGGGTCTTCCCATCTGAATTTTCCCATAATATTTACCCCTTATATATATTATTGCAAAACGCAATGTTCTTGTATATCATATTACCTTAATATATAAAAAAAGTCAAATGAAATAAATAATTATAATATATACAAAAAAGAGGTATGATATAGACAAAAGATAAAATTTTTGATATAATTATATAATAAATTTGATAAACGGAGCATATAAAAATGATTGTCAGAGTAAACCAAGATAATATTGACGAATATGAGAATTTTATAAAAAAACATCCAAAAGGACTTTTTCAACATTCTTCAAAATGGGCAAAAGTAAAAAGTGCTTGGAAATTTGAAGCTGTTATGCTTAAAGATGAAAACGGAGAAATAAAAGGCTCGGCATCGGTATTGATTCGTTCAATACCTGTAATTAAAAATTCACTTATGTACTGTTGCCGCGGATTTGTATGTGATGAAAACGATTTTGATACATTTGACAAGCTTTTCAACGCGCTTTTGGAACTCGGAAAAGAATACAAAGCTTATTGCATTAAAATTGACCCTGAAATTGTAATTCAAAACGAGGCTTACAAAAAGCACCTTATTGAAAAAGGATTTATTGAACTTAATCCGGGATGTATGGATTTTGAAAATGTTCAGCCGAGATTTGTTTACTGCTTTGATTATAACGGTATGAACGAAGATGAGCTTATGCTTACATTCAAACCGGATTACAGAAACAGAATAAGAAAAGCACCTAAAAAGGGTGTTGAAGTAAAAATTTGCACAAAAGACGCGCTTGATGATTTTGTAAGAATAATGCACGAAACAGGAGAGCGTGACGGATTTTCAACAAGACCTAAAGAATACTTTGAAAAGATACTTGATGAAATGACTGATGATGCAAGGCTCTATATGGCATATTACGAGGGCAAAGCCATTGCAGGAACAATAGCAATAAAATGGGGGCAAAATGTAATGAAGTACCAATACGGTGCATCATCAAATGCTCACAGAAATGTTTACCCTAACTATGCATTGCAATGGGCAATGATGAAGTGGGGTATGGAATGCGGATGCAAGGTTTATGATTTCGGCGGTATTTCCGGTGACTGCCAAAATCCTGATAACCCGCATTACGGACTTTGGAGATTCAAGCACGGATTCGGCGGATATATGAAAGAATTTGTCGGCGAATTCGACTATGTAATCAACAAACCTGTTTATAAGCTTTACAACATTGCAACCAAGGTACTTGAAAAGATAAGATAATAAAATGAGCAGATATATAATTGACAAAAACAAGCTGATTGAAAATATAAATATAATTAAAGAAAAAGCAGGAGTAGAAGTTATCGGTGTTGTAAAAGGCAACGGTTACGGATTCGGTATGGCAAATCTTGCCGAAATACTTATGCAAAATGGGATTAAAACTTTTGCGGTAACAGAAGTGTATGATATTCCTTTATTAAGAGAAACCGTGCTTGATAACGATATACTTGTTATGCGCTCAACTTGTGTTGAAGAAGAAGCCAAAACAATCGCAGAATATGACTGCATTGCAACAATAGGCTCACTTTCAAGCGCAGAGGTTATGGACAAGGTATCAAAAAAACTCGGCAAAAAAACAAAATGCCATTTAAAAATTGATACCGGTATGGGAAGATACGGATTTTTGCCAAGCCAGGTTGAAGACGCAATAAAATGCTACGATTTTGAAAACCTTGATTTTTGCGGTGCGTATACTCATTTTTCATCTGCATTTCATAATGCGCAGCTTACAAAGGCACAGCTTGAGATATTTAAAGATACTATCAAACAAATTGAAAAAGCAGGCAAAAAAGTCGGAAAACTCCACGCTTCAAACTCACCTGCCCTTTTAAATGTTGACGGAGTCACGCTTAACGCTGTAAGAATCGGCTCGGCATTTACAGGCAGAGTTATAACAAAAGATAAAAATCCGCTCAACAGGCTCGGCAAACTTGAAGCACAAGTTATTGAAACAAAAACCGTGCCGGCAGGATATTCAATCGGTTACAAC
>CAVLCX010000077.1:0-3297 GCA_963661525.1 bacterium | reverse complement strand
GTTACAACGGGCAATATAAAA
Source organism: bacterium (assembly GCA_963661525.1). Classification (GTDB taxonomy): domain Bacteria; phylum Bacillota; class Clostridia; order Oscillospirales; family Acutalibacteraceae; genus Eubacterium_R. The sequence goes on along the minus strand of CAVLCX010000077.1, from coordinate 3,276 downwards.
CAAAAAAAGAAACAAAACTTGCAATTGTGCCGATAGGTCATTTTGACGGTTTCGGATTAGAGAAAGGAAAAGAAGTTGCCGATTTACATTCGGTTCTTTCACAATTCAAGCACTATTTGCAGAAGAAAAAATTAACCGTAAATGTAAACGGTAAAAATTACAATGTAATCGGTGAAATAGGGCTTTCGCACACCGCAATTGACATTACAGGCAGTGATGTTAAAATCGGCGACATCGCAAGTGTTGAAATTTCACCTCTTATGGTAAATCCAAACATACCGCGAGTATTTGAATAAAAAGCAAAAAACAGGCATTCAGTAGAAACTGAATGCCTGTTTTTTTATAATTTATTGTTCATTTTTATAACCTTGTTCTTCAAGCTCTTTAATCATCATTCTTGAAACTTTATAAACATCGCCGCAGCCGAGAGTGATTACAAGGTCACCCGGCTTTGCATTTTTAAGAACATAATCCGCAATTTCATCAAATGTATCAAGTTGAACACTTCCCGGCACTTTATCAGCCAAATCTTTTGCCTTAATGCCGATTGTATTAACTTCCCTACTGCCCATAATTGCAGAAATAACGCATTCATCAGGAATTTGAAGAACTTTAGCAAAATCATCAAGAAGAATTGATGTTCTTGTATAAGTAAAAGGCTGGTGAACTGCCCAAACACGATTAAATCCCATTTTCATTGCAGCTTCAAGCGTCACTTTTAATTCTTTAGGGTGGTGTGCATAATCATCCGCAAAAGTAATACCGTTATATTTGCCTAAAAGTTCAAAGCGCCTGCCTGCACCCTTAAATGCCTGAAGGCCTTTACAAATACTTTCAACATCTGCTCCGCTTTCATATGCCGCAGCAAATGCACAAAGGGAATTAAGAACATTATGCTCACCCGGAACGGAAAGATGAACTGTTGACACAAATTCACCGTTATGATAAACATCATATTTTGAATGGAAGCCGCCCGGCACATCAACATTTTTGGCAACCCATTCATTGCCCTCGCCTCTGCCTACGGAAACGAGCTTTTTACTCGTAATACCCTTTAAAGTATCAACAGTATTTTCATCATCACCGTTATAAACAATGGTTTTAGTTGTTTTTTCTGCAAATTGCCTAAATGATTTTTTAATATTATCAAGATTTTTGAAGAAATCCAAATGGTCTTCATCAATATTTAAAATAACAGCAATATCAGGGTTCATGTGAAGAAAAGTATTATTAAATTCACAAGACTCGCAAACAAAATTTTGGCTGTGGCCGAATCTTCCGTATGCATTTATAGCCGGAAGTTTACCGCCGATAACTGCACTTGGGTCAAGCCCTGCATCAAGCAAAACTTGAGTAAGCATTGAAGAAGTAGTAGTTTTACCGTGAGTACCGCAAACACCGATACAATTGGTAAAAATTCGGCTCATAGCCCCCAAAAGCTCTGCCCTTTCAAAACAAGGTCGGTTTGCATTGGCGTATTCAAGCTCTTCATTACCCTTTAAAATGGCATTAGTATATATTACAAGTTCAACATCATCTGTGATATTTTCCTTAACTTGACCGAGGTATACTTTTGCCCCCTCTTTTTCAATTCGCCTGAAAGTTTCGGTATCGTTATTATCCGAACCCGAAACATTATAACCAAGTTGAATAAGTATTTCTGCAAGCGGACACATACCTGCCCCGCCGATGCCTATAAAATGAATTCTTTTAACTTTTTTTAATATATCATCAATATGCAAATTATCTGTATTCATAAAAGAGTCACCTCTAAATTATTATTGAGTAATTATTATACAACATATTCCCCAAAAAATAAATACCTTCAAGCCATTAACTAATTTTTTTTTATGTCATAGTATGTAAAAAGAGTTTTTGGAGTTGAAAATATGAATTTTATTATTCCCTATTATAAAGATGAAAGAATGATTTATACACAAAAATATTTGATAAATCACGGCTATCACGAAGTGTTTGATAAAAACAAAGCAGATTTTGCAGTATTCTCCCCTGCCTGCGATAAAGAAAGCTTTGCCCCCTACGAAAACAAAACCGTTTTTTACGGTGCAGGAGATTATGATAAAAAATATAAAAACTTTTTTGATTATAACAAGCGTGAAGATTTCAAATACAAAAATGCTTTGCTTACAAGTGAAGGTGCAATAGCAATTTACAAAGAAAACAGTAACAAAGCTATATTAGGTGCAAAAATACTGATTACCGGATTTGGCAAAATAGGAAAAGCACTTTGCAGTGTATTAAAAAAAATGGGCGCAAAAGTAACAGTCTGCGCCAGAAGCAGTATAAACCAGGCACAAGCAGAAACAATTGCGGATAAGGTAATTGATTTTTCATCTATAAATTGCAGTGAATATGATGTAATATTCAACACCGTAAGTGCGGTATATTTTACAAAAAAAGAAATAGATACATTTAAAAACAATACCATATACATCGAACTTGCTTCATTTCCGGGCGGTATAGATAAACACTATGCAAAATCAAAAGACATAAACATTATCAGCGCATCAAAACTGCCGTCAAGATACAGCAAAGAAACTGCCGGATATTTAATCGGTGAAGCAATAGACAAAATGATTAAGGAGGGAAAAGTTTGAAAATCGGTTATTGCCTAACAGGCTCATTTTGCACATTTGACAAAGCAATTAAAGTTATAGAAAAACTTGTTAATGACGGGCATATAGTAACCCCGATTATGAGCGAAAATGCATATAATATAAATACTCGCTTCGGCAAAGCAGTTGATATACAAAATAAAATAATTGAAATCACCGGCAACAGTATTATTCACACAATAGAGCAAGCAGAACCTATCGGACCGAAAAAAATGTTTGATGTTTTGGCGGTAGTACCCTGCACGGGAAACACTTTAGCCAAGCTTTCAAACGGAATAGTTGACACAACGGTAACAATGGCAGTTAAAAGCCATTTAAGAAATAATCGCCCGGTAGTTATCGGAATATCGACTAACGATGCACTCGGCGGTGCGGCCAAAAATATCGGCACTTTATTAAACTACAAAAATTATTATTTTGTTCCTTTCGGAATGGATAATTTTGAAAAAAAGCCGAAGAGTATGGTTTGTGATTTTGATAAAGTTTGTGACACAATAATAAATGCAGAAAGAGGCATTGAAATATTAAAAAAAATATATTGACTTTTTTATACTAATTATATATATTAGTCGTATGGCGTTTTAAAAAAGACGCTAAATCGGGTTAGCAAATGAGGATGTGCATATTGGAAAAGATAATA
>CAVLCX010000076.1:5751-7465 GCA_963661525.1 bacterium | reverse complement strand
CTACTGTACCGATTTCCTCGCTGTTAGTTCGAAGTTCAAAATCACTAATATCTTTTTTAAGAACAGCAAGTACATTATCGCTTGTCACAGCACTGTTTCTTGCTGAATCCATAACTTTTTGCTTAATGCTGTCAAGCTTTGTTTTAATAGAAAAGTCATACTGCTTATCGCCGATAGTAACTATAAAACCGCCGATAATTGAATCATCTTTAACAATCTTGATTTGAGCATCATCAGCATTTTCCTGCTTTAAAACAAATTCTTTAATACCTTTTAACTGCTCGTCATTAGGTTCTGTTACGCAGGTAATAGTTGCATTTGCAACATTGTTTTGCTTATTGAGAGCTGAAATATAAGCCTCAATTATTTCGCCTAAACTGTCAATCTTACCGTTTGCTGCAAGGTCTGCAATAAAATCTTTAACTGACGGAGCAAAAAGCTCTTTTGTTACATTCTTCTTTTCTTCAAGTGTAACATTAGGGTCATTAAAAATATCCTTGAGTTCCTTGTTAGATTTAACAGTGTTTAAAGCTTCTTCCAAGCTTGACACACTTGCGTGAGCAGAAAACAGTGCGTCAAGATATTTTTCAATATTTTGAATCATTATTTATCACTGCTTTCATTTAAAAATTCATCATAGAGCATTTTATCAGTTTCAGCTGAAACTTCCTTTTTAACAACTTTTGTAGCTGTTTGCATTGCAAGCTCTGCGATTTGCTGCTTAACTGCAAGGCGTGCCTTTTCACTTTCAAGTTCTGATGCTTTTTTGGCATCTGTCTTGATTTTTGTTGCATCTGTATTTGCACGGGCAACAATTTTGTCATATTCAGCCTTGGCATTATTTCTTGCTTCAGCCAAAATTTGCTTCTTTTCATCTTCAACGCCGGAAAGCTGTGACTGATATTCAGCCTGAAGCTCATCGGCTTTCTTTTCTTTATCTTCAGCTGCCTTGAACTGACCTTCAATCAATTCTTTACGCTTATCAAGTGTTTTCTTAATAGGTTTAAATAAAAACAGTTTCATAAGCACAAAAAAGATAATAAGGTTAATCAAGGTCCAAAGAATATTTATGTCAATCTTTAACATTAACTATGGTCCTTTCTCATCAAACTGTTTTTGATTAAAACTGTTTTATTTAACCAAGAAAATAATCATAATACTTGCTACAAGTCCGTAAATAGCTGTTGCTTCTGAAAGAGCAGCACCAAGAATAAGAGTAGTACGGATTTGACCTGCCATTTCAGGCTGACGGGCAATAGCTTCAACAGCTTTACCGGTAGCAATACCGATACCAATACCTGCGCCAAGCGCACAAAGAACAGCAATACCTGCACCAATTGCAATAATTGAACCTGACATAATAATAATCTCCTTAAAATATGTTTTAATTTTTAATTAGTTAATCAAGCAACTTCTTTTGCTTGTTTTCTATGTTTTTTACTTGCTTTTTTAAGCTTTTTCTTTTCAGTTGTTTCCTCTTCATCCTCAACTGCTTCCTGTAAATAAAGAGCTGTAAGGAATACAAAGATATACGCCTGCAACAAACCGTCAAATATATCAAAATATAAACTGAATACTGTCGGCAGGAAAATAGGAACGCAAGCTTTAATAAGTTCCATAATGATAAATGCACCGATAACATTACCGAAAAGTCGCATACAAAGCGAAAGCGGCTTTGTAACTATTTCAAGTAAGTTAATAGGTGTAATTACCC
>CAVLCX010000076.1:1391-5741 GCA_963661525.1 bacterium | reverse complement strand
CCTTTATCCCTAAATGCTGCAAATTCAACAAGCACTATACTTGTTATAGCAAGGCACGCTGTTACCTGCAAGCTCTTTGTCGGCGGTTTAAAGCCGAACAAACCGATAACATTTGAAACACCGATATAAAGTGCTACGGTCATAAGCCAAGGAATAAAGCCTTGTACTTTTTCGCCCATTATGCCTTTGAAAAATTCTTCACTCTTTTCATAGGCAAGTTCAAGCAATGCCTGGCGTTTAGAGATTTCACCTGTAACTTTAAGATTGCGAGTTAAGATAATCGCAAGAACTGTCATTACCGCAATAATTATCCAGCTTACTACTGTTGCCTCATCGAAGCCGAGTTTTAAATTTCCTATCTTAAAACTGAATACTTCTTCCAGTTCAAGCTGTTCGGTAAGTTCTTTTTGAAGATCTAACTTCATTAGTATAGTATCAAACGTTGCAGTCACCCCCTTGTTTGTACTGTCGTGATTATACTACAATGTTTTTTCTTTTTCAAGCCTTTTTTATCCAAATTATACATTTTGTAACCCTCTTATTTACTATTTGTAGTGTTTTACAAATTTCACAAAAATTACAAATCTAATTTGTGCAAAAAGACAAGCAAAATTCAAGCATTGTTATGTATATCAAGGTAAATCTTACCTACGCCCTTAATATATCAACCAAATATGAACAAATCAAGAACAAAGCAAAGAAATGGCAATTTGACATAAAAAAAACTTTCTTGTTCAAAAATTTTGTTAAAAAATGGTGTTTACATATTATATGATATATTATATAATATTAACTCAAAGTAATTTAGTAATATAATATACATATTATATATCGAAGGAGTTAGAATTATGGCAAATGACCAGAAAAAGATGGTTGATTCCATCACATCTATGGATGAAGATTTTGCTAAATGGTATACCGATGTGTGCAAAAAAGCCGAGCTTGTATCTTACACAAGTGTTAAGGGCTGTATGGTAATCAGGCCTTACGGATATGCTATTTGGGAAAATATTCAAAGAATACTTGACGGTATGTTCAAGGAACTTGGACACGAAAATGTAAATATGCCAATGTTCATCCCTGAAAGCTTACTCCAAAAGGAAGCTGACCATGTTGAAGGTTTTGCACCTGAATGTGCATGGGTAACTTACGGCGGTAACGAAAAGCTTGAAGAAAGACTTTGTGTAAGACCTACATCCGAAACACTTTTTTGTGAACATTTTAAAGATATTGTACATTCTTACAGGGATTTGCCTAAACTTTATAATCAATGGGTATCGGTAGTAAGATGGGAAAAGACAACAAGGCCTTTTCTTCGTTCAAGAGAATTTTTGTGGCAAGAGGGCCACACCCTTCACGAAACAATCGAAGAAGCTATTGAAGAAACCGAAAGAATGTTAAATGTATATACAAAGTTCTGCCAGCAAGACCTCGCAATGCCGGTAGTTCAGGGTATGAAAACAGAGAGTGACAAATTCGCAGGTGCCGAGCGTACATATTGCATTGAAGCACTTATGCACGACGGTAAAGCACTTCAGGCAGGTACAAGCCATTATTTCGGTGACGGATTTGCAAAGGCATTTGACATTCAGTTTTCAAATAAAGAAAATAAACTTGCTTACCCACACCAAACTTCTTGGGGTATGACAACAAGAATGATAGGTGCAATCATTATGACACACGGTGACAATAACGGACTTGTTTTACCGCCTGCTGTTGCACCTATTCAGGTAATAGTTGTACCTATTGCTCAGCATAAGGAGGGTGTGCTTGACAGAGCAAATGCGCTTTGCAGCCAGCTTAAAAAAGTATGCAGAGCTAAAATTGACGACAGTGAAAATTCACCGGGTTGGAAATTTGCAGAATACGAAATGAAGGGTGTTCCTGTAAGAGTTGAAATCGGCCCAAGGGATATTGAAAACAACCAATGCGTTGTTGTTACAAGGCATAACAGGGAAAAGACCGTAGTATCACTTGATGAAATTGAAACAGTAATTACCCAAAAGCTTGACGAAGTACGCGACGGACTTTATCAAAAAGCACTTGAAAACAGAGAAAACAGAACATACAAATGCAAAACTATGGATGAAATCACAAAAGCACTTGAAGAAAACGGTGACGGTTTTGTAAAAGCTATGTGGTGCGGCGATGAAGAATGCGAAGATAAAGTTAAAGAAATCACCGGCGTAGGCTCGCGTTGTATTCCTTTTGACCAGGAAGAAATTTCCGATGTTTGCGTTTGCTGCGGCAAACCGGCTAAAAAAATGCTTTATTGGGGCAAAGCTTATTAAACATAAAAATAATATAATTAAAACTACGGAGGTAGCATTATGTCAGTATTAGTTACAGGCGGCCTTGGCTACATCGGTTCACACACTTGTGTTGAGCTTATGAATGCCGGTCAGGAAATTGTGGTTGTTGATAATCTTTATAACTGCAAAAAAAGCTCATATGACAGAATTAAAGCTTTAACAGGAAAAGATTTCAGCTTTTATGAATGTGACATCAGAAACAGCGAAGGATTAAACGAAGTTTTTGAAAAAGAAAACATTACATCTGTAATCCATTTTGCAGGTTTAAAAGCTGTTGGTGAAAGCGTGCGCAAGCCACTTGAATATTTTGATAATAATGTTACGGGTACGCTTGTTTTGCTTGATGTTATGAGAAAGCACAATTGCAAGAAAATTGTATTTTCATCATCAGCCACTGTTTACGGTATGAACAATGTATCCCCTCTTACCGAAGATATGGAAGTCGGCGGAGTTACAAACCCATATGGCAGAACAAAGTTTATGATTGAATGTATACTTAAAGACCTTTATGTTTCAGATAACAGCTGGTCAATCTGCCTGCTTCGTTACTTCAACCCAATCGGCGCACATAAAAGCGGCACAATGGGTGAAGACCCTAACGGTATTCCAAACAACCTTATGCCATATATCACTCAAGTTGCAATCGGTAAACTTGACCATCTTAATGTTTTCAGTGATAACGACACCCCTGACGGAACAGGTATTCGCGACTATATTCATGTAGTTGATTTGGCACTCGGCCACATTAAAGCCGTTGAAAAAGTTGAGGGTGAAGACGGTCTCTTTATCTACAATCTCGGTACAGGTATAGGATATTCCGTTCTTGATGTAGTAAAAGCATTTGAAAAAGCGTCAGGCAAGGAAATTCCTTATGTAATCGGCCCACACCGTGACGGTGATATTGCCATTTGCTATTCAGACCCAAGCAAAGCACTTAAAGAACTCGGCTGGAAGGCTGAAAGAGGCATTGAAGAAATGTGTGAAGACAGCTGGAGATGGCAAAGCCAAAACCCTAACGGTTATCCGGATTGATAAAAACTAATAAAAGATATACGGGCAGCGGAATATATCCGTTGCCCGTTATTTTTTAAGTACATATTCTATATGGTTTTTAAGTTTTAGTACATCTTCAAATTCTTCCCTACTTTTAAAATAGAATATATGATTAAAATCAAGCTCTGCATTTGCCAATTTGAGTTCAAACTTTCCTACCCCGAGCCAGTCAGGTTCGTTTATCATAACTTCGCTTATTTGGTTTAACATAATCTTTATTGTACTGTTTATTAAAATATATTTATCGTTTACTTTTATTTGCATACCGTCGATTTTAACTTCAAATTCATTATACTTCATATAAAGCACATCCTATAAATATATTGTTTATATTGATTGTAGATATTTTCTATCTATTTGTCAATAGACAGTTTATATCTATGATAGAATAACAACGGTGATATATATGAAGCAGGAATTCGGAAAAAGAATTCGTGATTTACGGGAAGATATGGACCTAAATCAAACCGAGCTTGGCAAAGAAGTCAATATGACTCAACGCAAAATTTCATATATTGAAAACGGCACATATGAGCCGAGCATTGATGATATAATTTCATTTTGCAAATTTTTTAATGTATCGGCTGATTATTTATTAGGGCTAAAAGACAGCACAAAATAAGGACAACGGATATAACATCCGTTGTCCTTTAGTTATATTGACACAGTAATTTTGATATTGTATAATTATTTCGGATAAGGAAAACTACCAGATACGGTAGGCGGTCAATCTTGCTCCCGAAAGGGAGTGATACCTATGGAACAATTTGCTTATATTATACTTATTTTAATTTTTGCAACAGGTTACATCACGGTACTAAAAAAGAAATAAACCGCCCTGCTCCAACATTGCGGTTTATTTCTTAATAAATCCATATGGGAGCGACCGTCTATCGGCAAGCTCCTTATCTATTTTTATTATATAGCAACAAATTTTATTTGTCAACAATTATAATATATTAACCAGCTTTACATATTTATGTTT
>CAVLCX010000076.1:0-1381 GCA_963661525.1 bacterium | reverse complement strand
TCCTTATCTTCTTCAGAATCAGATTCATCACTTGATGAATGTTTTAAATTTTTCACTTCTTCTATATAAGAAATCTTGCTCAATAATTTCTTCTCATTTAAGGCATTTATTCTATCAGAAATTCCATTCTTTACTTCATATGATTCATTATAAATAATTTTAGTTATTTTCTTTCTTGCTGCATTATCTAAAAGTTTTTCAATTCCATCTTCATAATCATCAAAAGAGTATATTTCTTCTTCCTCTAGGTCACTTTCAGATGCCCACAACGAATATTCATTTTCATCTGTATCATATGTGTATAGTGCATAACTGGAAACAGTTCCACCATAAGAATTACTTCCAGATATTGATAATACAAACATATCATCATCTATATCTATCCAAACATTATTTAACTTAAACGAATCTGGATTTTTCAAGCTTTTTTTATATTTTTGCGCCAATACCGCTATGATATTTTCATAAAGAACAAAGTCTTTTTCTCCATTTTTTGCTTTTTTGTATGCTTTTTCGTATTCGCCTTGAGAGAGTAATGTTTCAGTTGACACAAATATTTTAGGTAACACTTCTACACCTGTTCCAACTAATATTGCTAATATAACAACAATCGCAATTATTTTGCTTATCGTCTTACCTTGTTTAGAAGTTTTAATACTTTTTACATTTTTGTCAATGTTTGCTTTGATATTCATATTAGTTAATTTATATCCACAATTAACACAAAATTTTTGTTTTTCCTCTAACAAAGCACCACATTTAGGACAATGTTTTATATTTGGATCATTGACAGAGATGCCACAATATGAACAATAATCGTTACCAGCCAAAATTTCATTTCCGCAATATTTACAAAATTTCTTATTGACTGATGCATTAGGAATTTGCATTTCACTTTCTTTATTTATAGCATCACTTTCAATGACATTTTCGCTCAATGCTAAGGATTCATCTTTTTCATTTTCTTTATTTTGAACATCTGTATTTCCATTATCCAAAGTATTATATTTTAAATTCTCATCCATATTCTTTTCCCCTTTTGATATATTCATCCTCATTATAGAACAGATTGTTCTAATTGTCAATAGAACATATTGTTCTTCCGTATAATAAATACGGTGATAAAAATGAAGTATCAACGCATAAGGGATTTGAGAGAAGACAGCGATTTAACCCAATCCCAAATTGGCAAAAAGCTGAATATCCCACAGCGAACATATGCATATTATGAAAGTGGTGAAAGAACAATTCCACCGGAAATTTTAATTGCAATTGCCGATTTTTATAACACAAGTGTAGACTACATTCTCGGCAGAACCGACAAAAGATAAGGACAACGGATATAACATCCGTTGTCCTTTAGTTTATTCAATTACAATTC
>CAVLCX010000075.1:0-7467 GCA_963661525.1 bacterium | reverse complement strand
CATAACTGCTCATTTCAAAACTTGCATCAAGCCAATCAATATAATTTTCATTTGTATTTACGGTTTGCGAAGAATTGTTATTTAAAACATAAGTAAATTTTTCGGCAGTATTCTCTCTTATATCCGGCATAGTGTATTTATCTTTTGGAATAAACACAATTGTTTTAGGTGTAAGCGAAAAGCCTCCGTATTTGTTAATGCTGATATTTGTATGAATATCGCCGACATACTGCGCTTTGCTTGCACCTTCATAATAAGCAAGAATCATTATATTAAGCTGAAGCGTACCGTCATCACCTATATAATAGTTTCCTTCGCCCTTGCTCCACTTAACAAATTTTTGATAGCCGTTTTTTGTGCTGTCTTTTAACGCTTGAGCATAAAATACGTGCTTATTTTGTGACAAGCCTGTTGATTCATCATATTTTAAATCAACATCATTATCATCCATAACAAATTGCAGATATTTATCACAACTTTTAAGCTGATTCATTTTTGCGCTGATTGCCTGCTCAAAAGGTTTTTTCCAAGTATTTTGGTCGGCATATATCAGCTTGAAATCCTGCTTGCCCTCATCATCAATAAAAGGTTTAATCATTACAACAAACCTATGGAAATTGCTGAAATCTTCCTTATCCTGTGCAAGCAAAGAATTGTTTATTTCATAAGACGGTGAAAAATACAGAACTAAAAGTTCATTTTGCTTATCATTATCGAAATCACCGTATTTAAAATCAATGGACTTTTGGCTCAAAGCCCACTCAAACCCGCTTGCTTCTTTTTTCACATTATTATATTCTATATAGCCTTTATTTTTATATGTGAAAAGCCTGAAGCCGTTATCATCATAATATACGGTTTCGGCACTTGTGGTTGATTCATTTTTCTTTGTAGTTGTAATAAGGCTTGTTGTAAGAACTATATTTTCGTTAATTTTCTTTTCCTTATAGTAATAAGAAAAGCCGAAAACAATTCCCGCTGCAATCAGCAATACAACACAAACTCTGTAAAAATATTTCATAATTTATCATCCATAAATATTTTTGAATTCAAAAGGTACTTTTTTACCTTTTACTATATGATAGCAATTTTTTCCAAGTGAAAAAATCGGCTTATCGTGCTTAATTGAATCGGAATAGACATCAATAATTTCAATATCATCCTTGTTATAAATTTCAAAAAGTCTGTTAACTTTTTCTTCATCGCGGCAGTTTTTGCCGATTATCGCACCTGTTTTTGCATTGTGTCGGGTGCAAATAAGTTCATCAAAACCAAGCCTTTTTTGAATTTCGCCAAGCAAAAAATCAGGGGATGCGCTGATAACAACGCAATATCTTTTACGGTTTAAAAACCATTTATGTACCTGATTTTCGTGCCTGTCCCAAAAACCTTTAACAGCTTTTTTAAGCGGAATAAACATTACAAAACAGAAAAAATATTTTTTAAATTTTGTAAAATCTATTACTTTTGTAATCATAAGCAATGCCAAAACCGCCTGAAAAGGAAGAAATAAAATTATCCACGGGTAATGAAGCATTGAATATCCCCAAAAAAGCGAGCCGCTGTCAAAAGGAACTATTGTTTTATCAAAATCATAAATATCTATTTGTTTCATCACTTCTCCAAAACCACATTATATTGTGTCTACATTAAAATCAATTGTAAGCTTTTTGCCGGATTCAAAATGTGTAAGCTTAACACCGGCAAATTCAAACATTTTTTTGCTGGCTTTTACATTATCCGTATCTTTATATTTATCACTTATGTATACAACTTCTTTGATTCCGCACTGAATAATGGCTTTTGCACATTCATTACACGGGAAAAGCGCAACATAAATTCTGCACCCTTTAAGGCTGTTACCGCCGGCATTTAAAATTGCGTTGAGTTCTGCGTGGCAAACATACGGATATTTTGTAAGCGTGGTTTCGCCCTCACGCTCCCACGGAAATTCATCATCACTGCAACCCCTCGGAAATCCGTTGTAGCCGACGCTCATAATTCTGTTATCATCATTTACAATGCACGCACCTACTTGAGTGCTTGGGTCTTTACTCCTTTGCGAAGCAAGAAGCGCAACCCCCATAAAATATTCATCCCAACTTATATAATCTTTTCTTTTTGACATATTTATCACCGCTTAAATTTATTTTAAAAGTTCAACAAAATCATCAAGTTCCTTTGCTCCAACCTCGCTGATTTTACCTGCGTCAACAAGCTTGTTTATTTCAGGGTTGATAGGAAGTTTTGCAAGTACCGGTACACCGAGTTCACCCGCTGTTTCCTCAATTTTAGATTCGCCGAAAATATTGATTTTTTCATTACAATTTGGGCAAATATAATAACTCATATTTTCAACAAGGCCCAAAACAGGCACATTCATCATTTTTGCCATATTATATGCCTTATTTACTATCATTTTAACCAAATCCTGCGGAGTTGAAACAATTACAATTCCGTCAATCGGCAAGCTTTGAAATACGGTAAGTGCCACATCGCCTGTTCCCGGCGGCATATCAACAAATAAATAATCAAGCTCGCCCCAGCGCACATCACTCCAAAACTGCTCAATAACGCCGCTGATTACAGGCCCTCTCCATACCACAGGCGAATTTACATCTTCAAGCAGAAGATTGATACTCATCAGTTTAATTCCGTCACTCGTAACTGCCGGAAGCAAACATTCATCATCCTGCATTGCACGCTCGGTTATGCCAAATGATTTAGGAACCGACGGGCCGGTAATATCGGCGTCAAGAATACCGACTTTAAGCCCTGCCTTTGCACATTTTGAAGCAAGCAGGCAGCTTACAAGGCTTTTACCTACTCCGCCCTTGCCGCTTACTACACCGATAACTTTTTTAATATCGGAATATTTATTCATAGGTTTTAAAAAATCACTTTTATCTTTTTGCCTTGAACTGCAGTTTTCACCGCAGGAAGAGCAATCATGACTGCATTCACTCATTACTAATCACCTTAAATAAATTTTAATTATTATATACATTATATTTTTCGAGAATTTTAACACAATATGTAAAAAATATCAATAGTTGCGAATAAGAGCCTTTACCTTGCCTGCGATTGCACATTCTTCAACAATTATCGGTTCAAATTTATCATTTTCGGGCTGAAGCCTAAAATGCCCGTTTTCTTTATAAAAACGCTTAACTGTTGCTTCATCGCCTACAAGTGCTACTACAATATCGCCGTTTTGCGCTGTTGGGCATTGCTCAACCACAACTATATCCCCGTCAAGAATACCGGCATTCACCATAGATTCGCCCTTAACCTTGAGTGCAAAAAGATTATTTCCGCTGACACCGGATACAGCAATGTAATCTTCTATCAATTCCGTTGCCAAAATGGGCAAACCGGCAGTAACGGTGCCTACAAGCGGAATGTGGCAGACACCCTGCGCCGCCCCCTTAACACGAACAGTGCGCTTCATATTTGCATCACGAATAATATATCCCGCATCTTCAAGTGCATTAAGATTATACTGCACGGAAGATGTGGAGCGAAGGCCGACAGCTTCACCTATCTCCCTTACAGACGGTGCAATGCCCTTTTCATTTATTCTTTCTTTTATAAAATCAAGTATAGCTTTTTGCCTTTTGTTAATTTTTTCCATATAAGCTCCTTAATAAAGCAGGTATAAAACACTGCTGATGTGTAATATAATAATATCATTATTATGTATTCAAGTCAAACATTTGTGCAATTTTATATCGAATTATGTCGGCAAGGCCATTTTTTCGTCATTAAAAAATATTATAAAAAATAAATAAAAAAAAGCTTGACAAATGGTTTCTTATACTGTATAATTTTGCTTGCACTTAAGTCATAAGTGATTTACAGCTATATGGCTTTATAGCTCAGTTGGCTAGAGCATGCGGTTCATACCCGCAGTGTCACTGGTTCGAATCCAGTTAAAGCCACCAATGGCCCGGTGGTCAAGCGGTTAAGACACCGCCCTTTCACGGCGGTAACACGGGTTCGATTCCCGTCCGGGTCACCATTTAAAAGACACCTTAAGTGGTGTCTTTTTTGCTATCAATAATGTTAGATATATGTCTCAGTAGCTCAGCAGGATAGAGCGTTCGCCTCCTAAGCGAAAGGTCGGGGGTTCGAATCCCTTCTGGGACGCCAAAAGCGGTAACTATATTTTTATAGTTACCGCTTTTTTATGGTTACTATGCACTAAAAGGCAATTGAAATTTTGTAACAGTTTAACAAAAAGAATGTCAAGTATTGACTTTAACGCTTTTAGGTGCTAAACTAACAGCATAAACTTTTGCACTTTCAAGTGCTAAAGCAATCATAAATTCAGAGAGGAAAAATATTTTATGAACAAAGTAGTTAAAAAATTAGCGGCAGTTGCACTTTCCGCGCTTATGGTGGGCGGTATTTTTGCAGGCTGTTCATCAAACTCAAATGATAAAAAGGCTGTTGACAAGGATACATACAATGTAGGTATTTGCCAGCTCACACAGCACGACGCGCTTGACAATGCAACAAAAGGTTTCCAAGATAAGCTTAACGAGCTTGCAAAGGCTGACGGCAAAACAATCAATTTTGACTATCAAAATGCTTCTAACGATTCAGCAACCTGCGCAACAATCGTAAACAAATTTGTATCATCAAATTATGACCTTATTTTGGCTAACGCAACACCTGCACTTCAGGCTGCTGCAACAGCAACAGCGGCAAGCAAAATTCCTGTAATCGGTACATCTGTAACAGATTTCGGCACAGCACTTGACCTTGAAATGAATCCGACAGACGCAACCGGAATCAATGTTACCGGTACTTCTGACCTTGCACCGCTTGCAGACCAGGCACAGATGATTCTCGACCTCTTCCCTGACACTAAAACAGTAGGTGCAATCTACTGCTCAGCAGAAGCAAATTCACAGTTCCAAGTTGACGGTGTTAAAGAAGCACTTGAAGCTAAAGGTGTTAAATGCAACTTCTACACCTTTGCCGATTCAAACGATATTTCATCAGTAGCAAAGAAAGCTGCAAAGGAATCAGATGTAATTTACATTCCAACCGATAACACAGCAGCAGACAACGGCGGTATTATTGACGCAGCTTGCACAGAAGCAGGCGTACCAATCATCGCAGGCGAAGAAGGTATTTTCAACAAATCAAATGCAGTAGCAACACTTTCAATTTCATTCTATGAAATCGGTGAAAAAGCAGGCGCTATGGCTTACGAAATTCTTACAAAGGGTACAGACCCTGCCACTATGAATATTCAGCAGGCTGAAGACCTCACATACTACTACAACAAAGACCAAGCCGATAAGTTCAAAGCTCAAATTCCTGAAAACTATCAGGCATATGAAGCTAAATAATAAACATCTATTGACTAATTTAACGGTTTAAAGTATAATAGTATCAAAATAATAAAGAGCAATGAGTTAATACTTGTTGCTCTTTAAATTACTTATTTGAAAGGTATAAATATTATGGGAGCTTTTATCAGTGCCATTCCCGGTGCAGTAGCGCAAGGTCTTATTTGGGGTATAATGGCAATCGGCGTTTATATCACTTTTAGGGTGCTTGATTTTGCCGATTTAACTGTTGACGGCACGCTTGCAACAGGCGGCGCAGTTTTAGTTATTACAATGATGAACGGAATGAATGTATATGTTGCACTTTTACTTTCATTCATAGCAGGATGTGCGGCAGGTCTTGTTACAGGTGTGTTAAACACATTGCTTGGCATACCGCCTATTCTTGCAGGTATATTAACGCAGCTTGCACTGTATTCCGTAAATTTGAGAATACTCGGCAAGTCAAACCAAGCACTTTCGATTTACAAATATCATGTCATTGCAAGTATGACAAATGTTACAAAAGCCATTATAATAGTAGCAATATTTGTTGTTGCAATTATTGCAATTCTTTATTGGTTTTTTGATACCGAACTCGGCCATTCAATCCGTGCAACCGGATGTAACCAAAATATGTCACGAGCTAACGGTATCAACATTAAATTCACCAAAATAGTAGCACTTATTCTTTCAAACGGACTTGTTGCACTTGCAGGCGGCCTTCTTTCACAGTATCAGGGCTTTGCAGATGTTAATATGGGCAGGGGTGCTATCGTAATCGGCCTTGCCGCTGTTATTATCGGTGAAGTTATTTTCGGCAAGATTTTCAAAAACTTTGCGCTCAGGCTTCTTGCAGTTGCATTCGGCGGAATAATTTACTACATAGTAATGCAATTTGTAATCAGCCTCGGCCTTAATACCGACGACCTTAAGCTTCTTACCGCTGTTATTGTTGCTATATTCCTCGGTATCCCTTATATCAAAAATCAATATGCGCAAAAGCATATCAAATCGAAGGGAGGCAACAAATAATGCTTAAAATCAGCAATGTACACAAGACTTTTAATCCTAACACTATTAACGAAAAAAAGGCGCTTAACGGTGTTGACCTTGTATTAAACGAGGGCGATTTTGTTACTGTTATAGGCGGCAACGGTGCAGGCAAATCAACAATGCTTAATATGATAGCAGGTGTTTACCCTGTTGACTGCGGCACAATAACAGTTGACGGAATTGATGTTACAAAGCTTCCCGAACATAAAAGAGCTAAATATATCGGCAGAGTTTTCCAAGACCCGATGAACGGTACTGCCGCCGATATGCAAATACTCGAAAACCTTGCGCTTGCCAAAAGAAGAGGGCAGCACAGGGGCTTAAAATTCGGCGTTACAAGAAAAGAAAAGGAAGAGTATATAGATGTGCTTAAAAGCCTTGATTTAGGCCTTGAAACAAGGCTTACATCAAAAGTAGGATTGCTTTCAGGCGGTCAAAGGCAAGCCGTCACTCTACTTATGGCTACACTTAAAAAGCCGAAGATTTTGCTTCTTGATGAGCATACAGCCGCACTTGACCCAAAAACAGCAAAGAAAGTTCTTGACCTTACAGAAAAAATCGTTGAAAGAGATAACCTTACAACAATTATGATTACACATAATATGAAAGACGCTATCAATATAGGCAACAGACTTATTATGATGAATGAGGGCAAAATCATTTATGATGTATCGGGTGAGGAAAAGAAAAACCTTACAACAGCAGATTTGCTTGCTAAATTCAAAATCACTTCCGGCGGTGAGGAATTCGATAATGACCGTGTTCTTCTTTCAACCGAAGCTGACGAATAAAATATAAAATAACACCCGGTAGTTAAGCTATCGGGTTGTTTTTTAGGTGGAATGAATTATGAAAAACAAAGCAGGACTTTATATACACATTCCCTTTTGCAAATCAAAATGCCCTTATTGTGATTTTTACTCTGTAAAATATGATGAAAGCCTTGCAAAGAAATACACAGATGAGTTAATCAAAACTATGGATGATTACACCGGCGAATTTGACACGGTGTACTTTGGCGGCGGAACTCCGTCAATATTAGATTATAACCTAATCGGCAAGATATTAT
>CAVLCX010000074.1:0-7481 GCA_963661525.1 bacterium | reverse complement strand
GAATATTTGACCGCGACGGAGAACTTGAATGGAACGGTACATTTGAATATCACGACCAGCCGGTTAAGCACCTGGCACTTGAGGGTAAATATTTTTGGAGTCTTTGCCCTAATGAAAACTGTGTTATTAGATATTCATGCCAAAATATGAGCGTTGATTTAAGAATAGGTGGTAAAGAAACAGACACATTTTTAAATCCAACTCACATCAGCCTTGACGGTGATGACCTTTTTGTTTGCTGTGATAACAACAAGGTCAGAAAAATCAACGGAAATAATTATACTGTTTCAGATTATCTTAACTTTACAGATTCGATAAAGAATTATTTTAAATTCGGCGATTATGCCATTGCTGTAATGGCAAGCGGTACATATGTACTTGAAAATAATCAATAAATGTTTATATGATTAAAGGCTGTTGCTAATGCAACAGCCTTATTTTTTCACAAATTTATTATTTAGTTTTTGCTGTTTTAACCTTTGACCAAGACGAGTAAACTCTTTTACCGTTTAAAGTTTTATATGTACGAACACGGACATAATATTTTTTCTTAACCTTAAGTTTTTTGATTGTCGTTTTCGTTGCCTTTTTCTTTTTGATTATTACAGTTTTCTTATCCTTTTTAAACTTTTTATCACTTGAAAGCTGAACTTCATTTTGACCAAACAACTGCAATCCCTTTCTTTGAGCCTTTAGCAGTTTTTATCTTGGTTGATTTATGCTTTTTGACGCTTGTTGAAGATACATTATTTTTAGTAGGAACAGTCGGTAATGTTTGAGGTGGTGTAATTACAGCAGCACTTGCTTCCGGTTGTGACGGTATCGGTGGTATATAATCACCGCCATCATCACCAACAGATATATCAGAATAGTCATTTATAACACCGTCAGCACAATGAATAATTGCATCTGCTAAACAATTATTACTACCTATTATAATATTCTTCCATTCCACTTTACTGCCTAAAAAATATACATCTGCCAAATCTTCACAATAAGAAAAGGCGAAATCAGCTATATTTTTTAATGTATTTGGAATAGTAATGCTTTCAAGACTATAACAAGCTGAAAAAGTACTTTCTTCAATACAGGCCACCCCGTTTGGTATTACTAAATTCTTTAAACTTACACAATCCCCAAATGCATAAGAACCGATAAAAGATACATTATCAGGAATTATTACATCTGTTAAATTTAGACAACCTACAAAAGCTGATTTGCCTATATTTGTAACATTGTTTGTAATTATTATTTATTTAATATTTTTACAATCTGTAAAGGCAGAATCACTTATTGAAACAACAGTATCCGTTATATAATATTCTGTTCTGTCATTACCCATTGAGCAACAAATCAATTCAGACTGATTTTTATTAAATAAAATACCATTCAATGAAGAATATGCGGTATTTTGAGATGAAACATAAATGTCTGTTAAATTTTTACAACCTGAAAAAGAATATTTGCCAATACTTGTTACGCTGTATGGTATTGTTATATTTAATAATTTTGTACATTCATAAAATGCTGAGCCACCAATACTAATCACACTATTCGGTATTGATATATTAGTTATTGCACAGCAGCCTTCAAAAGCATAGTTTCCTATACTTTTGACACTATTGGGAATTGTTACAGCAGATAAGCTATCGCATAAAGAAAAAGTAGAATCGCCAATCCGAGTAATGCTATTTGGCAATTTTACATTTGTCAATGAAGTGCATGCTACAAAAGCAGAATCACCAACACTTGTAACACCGGAATTTATCACAATACTTTCAATTTCTTGATTATTAGCAAAAGGACTATTATCATATAAATAATCAGCCATATCTCCATTACCGGATATAGTCAAAGTTCCTGTTTGTTCATTAAAACTATATCTTACATTATTACCGCAAACACCCGAAGATAAACTTGCCTGTGCAGTTATGCCAAATCCTGTCATAAGTGACAAAAGCACAACAACCGATAAAATTATGCTTGTTAATTTTTTCATCTAATTTCTCCTTTTATATTAAAATTGAATAAAATTTAGTAGTTTAATTTTTACCTCCCTAAAATAAAAAATGCGTACAGCCGAAACCGTACGCACAAAAAACGCATGACTCAACTGTCGCCAAACAATTCACAACACCTACCAAAGGATAGTATGCTAAACAGAGCATGCGTTTTTATTAAAATAAAAACACATACTTATCCAATAAACAGTAGGTATTAACTTGTGAATTATTTGGCAATTTAAGTATACCACACATAAATAATTATTGCAAGATAAAAGAAAAGGAGTGCCGCAGCACTCCTTTTCTTTTATTCAACTTTACCTATTGATGGGTAATATCTAAATTTTACTTTGCCGATTATCTTATCTCTTTTTACATATGTATTTTGCCAATACCGTGAATCTTTACTGTTGTTTCGGTTATCCCCAAGCATAAAGTAACTATCCTCCGGCACTTCGTACGGGCCAAAATCACCGTAAGGAGTACCGGTAGTAACAAAGCTGTCATCAAGCTGAATGGTTTTACCGTCAGTTTTAGTTACATACACAACTCCGTTAACTATCTGTACTGTTTCACCCGGCAGACCGATTATACGCTTAACATAAATTTTCTTTTCATTATCAGGATAATGAAACAAAATAATATCATATCTTTCAGGGTCATTATTATTGTAAGCAAGTCGGCTTGCAATAATTCTATCCCCTTCCTGAATTGTATTAAGCATTGAACCGGTCGGCACAACAGCGTTTGCAAAAACAAAAGTTCTCAAACACAAAGCCAATGCAACAGCAACAACAATCGGAATGCAAAAATCAATAATATCTTTTATACCGCTTTTTTTGTTACTCATATTTGCTCTCCAAATTATAAATCAATTTCATCAACCATTTCGTGAATGATTTTTGCCGACTCGGCAAATTTATTCTTTTCCTCGTCATTAAGTTCAATTTCAAGTATTTCGCGAATACCATTTCTGTTAACTACTGACGGAACGCCGATATATATTCCCTTTTCACCATACTCACCTTTAAGATAAGAAGATACGGTGAAAATTGAGTTTTCATCAAACAATATGGCGCGTGTAAGCCTTGCAAGAACCATACCGATACCATAATATGTGGCTTTTTTAGCCTTAATTATTTCATAAGCAGATTCTTTAACATCAACGGCAATTTTCTGCATATCAGCCATAAGAGTAGGTCTGTTTTTGCCAAACTCATTAAGCGGAATTACGGAAATTGAAGCGTTGCTCCAAGGTACAAATTCGCTGTCGCCATGCTCACCTATAACATAAGCGTGAACATTACGTGGATTTATTTTAAAATAGTCACTCATCATATGACGAAGTCGTGCCGAATCAAGCGTTGTACCTGAACCGAGAACTCTGTTAGCAGGAAATCCTGAAAGTTCATATACAATTTGAGTCATTACATCAACAGGGTTTGACGCAACAAGAAATACACCGTTAAATCCGCTTGCAATAATAGGATTAACAATAGATTTAAAAACTTCATAATTTTTCTTTAAAAGGTCACGCCTTGTTTCACCCTCAAGCTGCGGTGCACCGGCACAAATAACTACCAAATCGGCGTTTGAGCAGTCACTGTAATCACCGGCATAAATTGACATACTGCTTGGTGCAAACGGAAGACCGTGAGATAAATCGGCTGCTTCACCTCTTGCTCTGACTTTGTTAATATCAATTAAAACAAGTTCATCACAAATATTTTGGTTAAGAAGCGAATAAGCAAAGCTCATTCCAACCATTCCTACTCCGACAATTACAACTTTCTTTTCGTCATTAAGCATAAATATCACCTTTTCTTATTATATAAAGAAATCATAAAAAAAATACATTTTATTTAAAGAAGAGCGGAAGCTTTTCAAGAAAGATAATATCATATCTTTCGTCTGCATCACCCTCTGCAAGAGGTGTGCATGATGCAACAATATCTCCGCCGAATGCATTTACAAGGCCGATTACAGCTTTAAGGCTCTCACCCGTTGAAACAACATCATCAACAATAAGAACTCTTTTATCTTTAATCAAATCACCGTCTTCATGGCCGAGGAAAAGTGATTGTTCCTTTTGAGTAGTAAGGCTTGTTTCCTTAAATTCAATAGGATTGTCCATATAAACCTTAACACCTTTTCTTGCAACTATGTACTTTTTGCCCGAAAGTCTGCTCATTTCATAAGCTAAAGGAATAGACTTTGCTTCAGGTGTTACGATATAATCAAATTCAGGAACTTTCTTCAAAAGTTCCTTTGCGCAAGCTTCTGTAAGCTCAACATCACCGAAAAGTATAAATGCAGCAATATCGAGTGTATCAGAAACAGGGAATTTTTTTAATTGCCTTTCAAGGCCTGCAATTTTTAATGTGTAATATTGTTCGCTCATATAATTTTCTCTCCTAACTTTACACCACCAACAAGGTGAAAATGAAGATGCATAACACTTTGGCCTGCGTCTTCGCCGCAATTGTTAATAATTCTGTATGATTCAATACCCTGACTTTTTGCAATTTCAGGTATTTTTTCAAATATATGTGCAAGATATTTACTGTTATTTTCATCAACACCGTTAGCACTTTCAATATGGATTTTCGGTACAATAACAATATGAACAGGTGCAACAGGGTTAATATCCTTAAATGCAAGAATCATATCGTCCTCATAAACTTTAGTTGAAGGAATTTTACCGTCAATTATATCACAAAACAAACACATTTTTACACCTTCTTATTTAATCAATGATTTAACTGTATCTTCAACAGCAGAAATAGCTGAATCAAGTTTTGAAATATCTTTAGCACCCGCCATTGCTGAATCAGGACGGCCGCCACCGCCGCCGCCTGCCATTTTTGCAATTTCACGCACAAGGTCACCGGCTTTTACACCTTTTGCAATTGCTTCCTTGCCGCAAACAGCTACAAGGTTTGCCTTTTCACCGTTAACACCTGCAATAAGCGCAACTACATTATCACCTTTATTTTTAAGGTCATCACCCATTGAACGAAGTGCGTCAGGAGTAGTTCCCTCAATTTTTGCAATGTAAAGCTCAAGTCCGTCAACAATGATTGGCTTTGAGAACATATCTGCACTCTTAAGCTTTGTAATTTCAGCATTAAGAACCTGAATTTCCTTTTCCATTTCTTTATTGTCGCTAATTACAGCCTGTGTTCTCTCCTCAACCTCATTTTCACTTGTTTTAAGGATAGAAGCAACTGCTTTAACAGCCATTTCGTTAAGATTGAGATATGCAAGAGAGCCAAGACCTGTATAAGCGGTAATTCTTCTTACACCTGCGGCAACAGATGCCTCTGATACGATTTTAAACATACCGATTTCACCGCTGTTAGTAACATGAGTACCGCCGCAAAATTCGGTTGAGAAGTCACCTGCTTTAACAACTCTTACTATATCACCGTACTTTTCGCCAAAGAGCATCATAGCGCCCATTTTCTTGGCTTCTTCAATAGGCATTTCCTGCATAGTAACAGCTGAAGCGGAAAGGATAAATTTATTAACAAGCATTTCAACCTCGGCAATTTCCTGCGCTGTCATAGGATTAAAATGGGTAAAGTCAAATCTAACTTCGGTTTCATTAACAAGCTGACCTGCCTGCTCAACATGTGTACCGAGTACCTGACGAAGTGCTGCCTGAAGAAGATGAGCGGCAGTATGATTACGCATAATTGCTTTTCTTCTCTCACCGTTAATACTTGCAAATACACTGTCACCTACGCTGATAATTCCGCGTGAAACCTCACCCTTATGGAGATAAATTGTATCTGCATTTTTAGCAGTATCGGCAACGATAAATGCATTGTCCTCACCGTTTTTAATAACACCGCTGTCACCTACCTGACCGCCTGATTGAGCGTAGAAAGGAGTTTTATCAAGCACAACTGTACCGCTTTCGCCTGCGCCGAGCATATCAACAAGTTCACCGTCGCCATTAACAATCGCTAAAATCTTTGCATTGCAATCAAAATCGGTATAGCCTACAAATTCAGTCTTATCGGCATCAATCTTAACTGAATTGCCCTTCCAAGCGTCTGCACCTGCATCCTTACGAGCAGCACGGGCTGTTGCCTTTTGAGCGGCAAGAAGAGCATTAAACTTATCCTCATCAACAGTGATACCCTTTTCCTCAAGAATATCCTTTGTTAAATCAAGCGGGAAACCGTATGTGTCATTAAGCTTAAATGCATCCTCACCGGAGAAAACATTTCCCTCAAGCTTACTGATGTATTCATCAAGCATTGCAAGGCCTGCATCAATAGTTTTGCCGAATGAATCTTCCTCTGCGTGAATTACTTTAGTAATAAGTTCTGCCTTATCTGCAAGTTCAGGATAAGCTACATGGTTTTCATGAATTACAGTATCGCAAACTTTATAAAGGAACGGTTCATTAACACCTAAAAGCCTACCGTGACGGCAAGCACGGCGAATGAGGCGGCGAAGAACATATCCCCTACCGTTATTTGACGGGATAACACCGTCACCAATCATAAATGTTGCTGAACGAACATGGTCGGTAATAATACGAAGTGAAACATCTTTCTTTTTATCTTCGTGGTATTTTGCGCCTGAAATTTCGCTGATTTTTTTCATAATATTTTGAACTGTATCAACTTCAAAAATATTATCAACACCCTGCATAATGCAAGCAAGTCTTTCAAGCCCCATACCAGTATCAATATTTTTTTGTACAAGTTCGGTATAATTACCGTTACCGTCATTATTGAACTGGCTGAATACATTATTCCAAAATTCAACAAATCTGTCACATTCACAGCCTGGGCCGCAATCAGGTGAACCGCAACCGTATTTTTCACCGCGGTCAAAATAAATTTCAGAACAAGGGCCGCAAGGTCCTGAACCGTGTTCCCAGAAATTATCAGCCTTGCCCAAACGAACAATATGTGACGGGTCAACACCGTTTTGTTTAGTCCAAATTTCAAAAGCTTCATCATCATTTTCATATATTGTAACATAAAGCTTATCAACAGGCATTTCAAGAGTTTTAGTACAAAATTCCCAAGCCCAAGCAGTAGCTTCCTTTTTGAAATAATCACCAAATGAGAAGTTACCGAGCATTTCAAAAAATGTACCGTGGCGGTCTGTTTTACCGACTTCCTCAATATCAGGAGTACGAATACATTTTTGGCATGTAGTTACACGGTTGCGTGGCGGTGTAACCTCACCTGTGAAATATTTTTTCATAGGTGCCATACCGGAATTTATTAAAAGCAAGCTGTTATCATTATTAGGGATAAGCGAGAAACTCGGAAGCCTTAAATGCCCCTTGCTTTCAAAGAAAGAAAGATATTTTTCTCTCAAATCGTTTAACGAAGTCCATTCCATAATATATTTACCTCAATTTTATTATATCTATTTAATAAAATAAATTTGTAATCCTTAAAATCAAAATTCTCACAACAAAATTTCAAGGGCAACAAAGCCTTGTTG
>CAVLCX010000073.1:0-7494 GCA_963661525.1 bacterium | reverse complement strand
ATCACGAATACCTGTTGAAAAATCAATTACTTCTTCAATTCCGTCAAAAAGGGCTGTTCCTTTATTTCGAAACGAAGTCATAAGATTTTGAATTTTTTCTGCTCCGTCCTTACCCTTTAATACAAATGAATCAAGATAATCAAGGAAATATCCGTATTCATCATAGATTTCATTTAATCCGTCAACAAGGGTTTTGCCTTGATTTTTATACCAAGAAGCCATTTGGCAAATAAGCATTGATGAAACAACAGCGTCTTTATCCCTTGCGTGAGTGCCTACAAGATAACCATATGACTCCTCATATCCGATAACAAATTCCTGTTCGCCTGTTTGCTCGTATTTATTTATTTTATCGCCGATATATTTAAATCCGGTGAGTGTTTCTTCAATCTGAAGTCCGAATTTTCTACCAATATTTGCACCAAGCTCTGATGTAACGATTGTTTTAACCAAAGTTGATTTTTTATTTAAAGTATCTTTTTTCATAGTTAAAACAAATTTAACAAGAAGCGCACCTGTTTGGTTACCGGTGAAAAGCTTATAATCATCACCGTCTTTAACGGCAATGCCTACTCTGTCACAGTCAGGGTCGGTACCTAAAACAAGGTCAGCACCGATTTCTTTAGCTTTTTCAATTGCAATGGTAAGTGCGTCCTTTTCTTCAGGATTAGGTGAGCGAACAGTTGAAAAGTTACCGTCAGGAAGTTCCTGCTCTTTAACAACCGTAACATCCATTCCCTCAAGCATTTTTCTTACCGGGATATTGCCTGTACCGTGGAGAGGGGTGTATACGATTTTCAAATCACTCTTTTCTTCATAAAGAGATTGCTTTTTAACATCTGCAAGAAAAGCGTTAAGCTCGTTTTCGCCTATGTAATTTATAAGCTCACTTTCTTCAAGAAAAGGAATTGAAGAATAATCGGTAATATCGTTTATAAAGCCGATTGCATTTTTAGCATCTTCTGTGCAAAATTGGCATCCCTTACTGTCATAAACCTTATATCCGTTATATTCCTTTGGGTTATGCGATGCTGTAATCATAACACCTGCTGTGCAATTCAAATAATGAGTTGTAAATGACAAAACCGGAACAGGCACAACCATTTTATAAATATTGACCTTAATATTCTGTGAAGCAAATATGCCTGCCGCAACCTTTGCAAAGTATTGTGAATTATTACGGGTATCATATGCAATTGCAACACTTATTTCACCGTCATTTTTACTTTTTAAATAACGGGCAAGTCCCAAAGTTGCCTTACCTACTGTGTAGCGATTCATTCTGTTAGAGCCTGCACCCATAACACCTCTTAAACCGCCTGTACCAAAAGCAAGATCTTTATAAAACCTGTCTTCAATCTCTTTTTCATCTATTATGCTTTCAAGTTCGGCTTTTGTATTTTCATCTGCAAAGCCAAGCCATTCATTATATTTATCTTTGTAATTCATATTTAAACCTCCAAATTCAAAACTTATTTAAAGTACATATAGTACTGGCATTTTATCATACCGTTATAAAGCTTTCTGCGCTTATCTGCTTTTCTGCCGAATTCGCGCTCAAATTCCTCATCCGGAGAAATTATACCGTAGCTCCAGCCACGCTTAGCCACAAATTTTTCACCCATAATGTGATAAATATTTTTCGCCGTTTTAATATCAAGCATTCTTTCACCGTACGGCGGGTTGGTAATAAGCGTACCCTTTTCGGTAGTCGGATTAAAATCTTTAATATCCTTTGTATCAAGCCTTAAAAACTTATCAACTTTAATTCTTTTTGCGTTTGCCATTGTAAGTTCAAGCGCATGGAAATCAATGTCACTGCCGAATGCTACAAAATCAGTATCTGTTTTAATAATATCGTGGCAACGCTCTCTTTCTTGCATCCAAGCTTTTTCAGGAATAAATCCCCAGCGGTCACATTCAAAATTACGGTTAATACCCGGTGCAATATTATGAGCCATCATTGCCCCTTCAATAAGAATTGTACCGCTGCCGCAGCAAGGGTCATACATAGTGTGATAATGCCTGAGCCTTGAAAGTGAGCAAAGAGCCGCTGCAAGAGTTTCCCTAATCGGTGCGTCATTCGCTTCCGGGCGGTAACCCCTTTTATGAAGCCCCCTGCCTGTTGAATCAAGCATTATTGTAACTTCGTTTTTCATAATGGAAAATTGAATTTGATGAACCGGCCCTGTTTCTTCAAACCAAGATATGCCATAATCTTCTTTAAGCGATTCAACAACTGCTTTTTTAATTATCTTTTGGCAATCAGGAACTGAATGAAGTGTTGAATTGATACTGTAACCCTTAACGGGAAAAGTGTCGCTTGAGCCTATAAATTCTGACCAAGGCAATGCTTTTACTGCCTGAAAAAGTTCTTCAAATGTTTCTGCCTTAAATCTGTCAAGAACGATAAGTATTCTTTCGGCAAAGCGGCTGTTGATATTTGCCCTTGCAAGCATTGCTTCATCGCCCTCAAAAAACACACGCCCGTTTTCCGCCGATACATTTTCAGCTTCCATAAATTTTAATTCATCTGCCACCAAGCCTTCTAATCCCAATAAATGCATAATACTTCCTTTTCAATAACAAAAATAAGGGTGTAATAATACACCCTTAAACTGAATTTTACTTACCCGATGAAATATCATAGAATACGATTTCATCACTTTTTACATAGCCCTTTTCTCTCGCTTTTTTTTCGATATATTCATCCTTATCTTCATTATCAAGCACAGCCTGGAGTTCCTTATTTTCCTCTTCTTGCGCTTCATACTTGGCACTAACCTCAACCTTTTCCTTTTGCAGCCTGCTTATATCGGCATTTTTATTAACCGTGCTGATAGAAAAAAATGCAAAAACAGCTACAAGTAAAACACCGACAAAAATTTTGCCGACACTGTATTTGCCTATATATAGCTTTTTAGATTTAGCTTTCTTGCTTTGATTTGCCAAATTCGTCACCCTCATATTCTTTATGATTCGGTTTCTTAAACTTTACCTTAATATTATAATATAATAAATATGGCAATTGCAATACTTTTTTAAAATTTTTTAACCAAATTTTAATCTTTTTTGCAATTCTTTTTTGGATAGGCAAAAAAAGCTTTCCGAATGACAGTTTATACGCCAAAAAGCCAACCAAAATTGTGACGAGATATATCCACCTAATCTCACCGTTATTAAAAATCAAAAGATATGAAAAAGTTACAAATGAACAGCTTACCCAAAAAAGCAAATCAAAAAACAAATCCAAACCGACAGACAAACGAAAAAGCCTTAAAACATCGTAATAAATTCCAAATCCTATACCTACAAAAAAGGCATAAAACAGAGCTTCACCCACCGAAAAGCCTCTTTAAAAGCGAAGATGACGAAAACTTTTCACTGTATATAAGCGAAGTAACCTTTCCGCTGACCGATACATAACCTGTTTCAAGATTTAATTCTTCAATATGAAGAAGTTCGCCTTTTATTGTAAGTTCACCGCAGGAGCAAATCGCAACAATTTCTTCTTCATTAAACGAATCCACATCACTTATTCCGCTTAATGATAAATGCTCCCTGTTTTCAAGTGTTAAGGCATGGCTTGTTTCACTGATGTTTTCCATAAAATCACCTAAATAATTTTATGTAGCTGCCGGTGATAATATGCAAAAACCACCCGCAAATTTGCAGGTGGTTTAATTATAATGTTTCATACATTTTTGCCGCGTCTTCCTTAAGCGCATGCTCATTTATTGCAAGCACCTTGTAGCTGTTTACTTTAGTGCCGAGTGTAATTTTAATTACATCACCGACTTTTACATTATATGATGCGCGCGCAACCTTTCCGTTTACTTCCACCTTACCGGCATCACAAGCTTCGTTTGCAATAGTTCTGCGTTTAATAATACGCGATACTTTTAAAAATTTATCAAGTCTCATAATTCACCTTTAACTAAAAAGAAATAGGGTGCCTAAAAAAGACACCCTAAAAAATCAAAGCAAAATTACTTTACAGCATCCTTAAGAGCTGAACCTGCCTTGAATGCAGGAACCTTTGATTCAGGAATTTCGATTGTTTCCTTTGTACGAGGGTTAAGGCCTGTACGAGCTGCACGAGTCTTAACTGAAAAAGTACCGAAACCGATAAGAGAAACCTTATCACCTTCAGCAAGAGCATCCTTAACTGAATCAAATACAGCATTTACTGCTGCTTCTGCGTCCTTCTTTGAAAGTTCTGCCTTTGCAGCTACTGCTGCTACAAGTTCTGTCTTGTTCATTTTAATTTCCTCCGTTTATTGCCGAATTATCATCGACTTTTAATATTTCTTTTGCCTTATCCCACAAGGCATCAAGCTCTTCAATAGAAGAAGATTTCATATCAATATTATTTTCAAGTGCCATTTTTTCAACTAATTTAAAGCGAGTAATAAATTTATCGGTAGAAGCTTTTAAAGCTTCTTCGCTGTCTACCCCTATAAAACGTGAAATATTAACACAAGAGAAAAGAACATCGCCGAATTCATCTTCAATTTCAGCCTGATTGTTATGTGAAATTGCAATTTTCAACTCGTTAATCTCTTCATTAAGTTTTGAAAAAGCACCGTCTTGACTATCCCAATCAAAACCAACCTTGCTTGCTTTTGACTGAACTTTTTGCGCACGCATAAGAGCAGGGAGTTCAAGCGCAATGCTATCCATTTTGCTTGAAGCGGTTTTAGTACCTTTTAAACTTGCTTTTACGCTGTCCCAACTGTCAAGTGCCTCTTTAGTATTGTTTGCAACAGCGTCACCGAAAACATGAGGGTGACGAACTATAAGCTTTTTGCAAAGCTCATCGCAAACATCATTAAAGGTAAAATTGCCCTTTTCACTTTCCATTTCACAGTGAAGTGCAATTTGAAGGAGGACATCGCCTAACTCTTCCCTAAGACCTGATATGCTGTTTTTATTTATAGCTTCAATAACCTCATATGTTTCTTCAATAAAATTACTTTTAATTGAAGTATGAGTTTGCTCACGGTCCCAAGGGCATCCTCCCGGCGCCCGAAGCAATGTAATAAGTGAAATCAAATCATCAATATTGTATTTATCTTTAAATTGAAAATCCACTTTAACACGCTCCTGTGATTAACTTGTCAATGAAATAATACTATAAACTCGTGTATTTTGCAAGTATTTATGCATATTTTTTACATTATTTGGGTGATATTATATCCGAAAGTCTTATACATTTGAACAAAAGCAGTAATAAAATTGTCAAGAAAGTGCATATTATGCCACAAATCATCAAAATAAGAAGAGAAGAAAATTGAGTGAAAAATGACTCTTTTATTACTTTCACGGAAAAATAGACTATTGCCGAGCAAAAAATCGGCTTAATAAATATATCTTTTATGCTGAATTTTGCCCCTGTTTCTTTACTTACCGTAACCATATTCCAAATAAGAATCAATAAAAATCCGCCGAAATTTGATAAAGCAGAAGCAGAAATATTCATTTCAAGCTTTGGAATAAGAATGATATTCATTGCAACCCTGAGAACCCCTGAAACAAGAAACGGGGCAATAGTTTTTTTAGAAAGCCCGAGTGACTGCGAGCAAAAAACACAGCTTGAAGCAAGACAGCAAGGCAGAATAAATACACCCAAGTAAAAGAGAATATCACTGCCGTATTTGGAAATATCCGAATTTGAATTACCGTAAAACAAAGTAAGAATTTCGCTTGAAAAAAGTGCAAGAACGCACCCGCCGAAGCACGCAAGAATACTTGTATATTTCATAATGCTGTTAATAAGCGCATTAAATTTCGACGAATTACTTTCATAAGACGAGCTGACAGCCGGAACGGCAGTTACACCGAGTGCCATCACTATCCCCGGAACAAGATTTTTAAAATCAAGTGCTGATGAATACACACCGAAAACATATGTAAAAATATCTTTATCAAAATAATTATATTGTTTTGAAAGAAGCGATTTATCACAAAGAGTTAAAGCATATTGAAGCGAAGAAGTATCAAAAAACGAAGCCACGCTTTGAACCGCAGTTGCTATAAGAAGCGGAAATGAAAACATTACAAGTTCGTGATACATTTCTTTTGATAAATCTTTTTCAGGCTTTGGCATTTTATACTTATTTTTAACATAAAACGAAACATAAACATACCCTGCAAATCCGCCAAAGCTTACACCGAGCATTGCGCAAGCGGAAGTAAGCGGATAAATTGCCGAAAGAGCTTCTTTTTCGCTTTGATATGCGATATTTAAAACCGTGCCTAATTCATAATAGCTTGCCATAAAGTAGCTCATTGAATATCTTGCAAACAGCAAGCCGAACACCATTTTAAACACTGCTTCTATTATTTGGCACACCGCGGTGGGTTTCATATCTATAAAACCTTCGGCAAATGAGCGATGTCCTGCACCTAAACAGCAAAAAAACACGCTTGGCGCAAGTGCAAAAATCGTATAAATGCTTTTAGGCGAATTTGATATTAACTCACTGTAAGGCTTTGCGGCAAGCAGCATAACCGCAATACCTGCAAACGATGCATAAAAGAACAATTTATTACCGGCGGATTTTAATGCCGTCACCCGCTTTTTATCACCTATTGCATTATATTTGCTTACAAGTTTAGACATTGCAATAGGAAAAGCACCCATAGTAAGCGCGTGAATAGGCAGGCAAAGATTATATGCAATAGAAAAATATCCTCTGCCTGTTGCACCGATATATGCCGTAAGCGGAATTTTATAAATTGCAGATATTATTTTAACTATAACAGTTGATACAAGAAGCAAAAAAGCACTTGAAATATACTTTTCTTTAATACTTTTTTTCAAATAATCACCCAAAGAAAAAATAAAAGAGCAACAAAAAGTTGCTCTTTAAAATTCCTTTATAATTTTATTCCTCGCCATTTTCATCCTCAACAGCAGTTGCTTCAACTACTTCTACACCGTCAGCTTCTGCTTCGGGTTTTGTGCAATTATCTGCCGAAAATGCTTCTTTGGTTTTTTTAGCCATATTTGCCATTGATTCATTGAATTCAGCTTTTGCCTTTTCTATTTCGGCTGTATAAAGTTGTACTTTTTCTTTATTATCGGCAATTGCGTTTGCACAATCGGTAATTTCTTCATCACTGACTTCTTCACCGATGTATTTTGAATATTGAAGTTTACCGAATTTTTCATAAAGCTTTGAAAGCTTTGCTTTAGCATCAAGAAGCTCAACCTTTTTACGACTTATTTCAAGCCTTTCAGCACTCTTCTTGCTCATATTTTCGGCAACATCTTTAGTTTTATTAAACATTTCTTCAAGCTTTGGATTATTAAAAGCTTCATCCATAGAGCCAAAAAGTTCGCTAAGTTTTATAGCCATTACTACCACCTCGCTCACATTATATTACAATCTGTAAAGTAATGCAATACAATTTGAAATTTTTAATTTTTATTTAATATAAAATTCTTTGATTAAATCTTTTCTCTTTAATATTTCATCAAATCTGTCA
>CAVLCX010000072.1:0-7690 GCA_963661525.1 bacterium | reverse complement strand
ACATGACAGTCAGCATTGAGGGCAGTGAAATCATCGTTAGCAGACCTAACGATGCTAAAGAAAACAGATCACTTCACGGTTTAACCCGTACACTTATTCACAATATGGTAGTAGGTGTTACAGAGGGATTCAAGAAGAACCTTGAAGTTAACGGTGTTGGTTACCGTGTTCAAATGCAGGGCAATAACCTTGTTATGAACCTTGGTTTCTCACATCAGGTTACAATGGAAGCTCCGGAAGGTATTAAAGTTGAATGCCCTTCAGCAAACGCTATCGTTATCAGCGGTGCTGATAAGCAGAAGGTTGGTCAGTTCGCAGCTCAGGTTCGTGAAAAGAGACCACCTGAACCTTATAAGGGTAAGGGTATCAAGTATGCCGAAGAGCATATCCGTCGTAAAGAAGGAAAAGCTGGTAAGAAATAAGGGAAGGAGTGAAATACAATGGTTTCAAGACAAGACGCCAATAAGGCAAGACAAAAGCGCCACACAAGAGTTCGTGGTAAAATCAGCGGTACTGCTGAATGTCCAAGACTTAACGTATATCGCTCTCTCAGCAATATTTACGTTCAGTTAATCGACGATGTTGCAGGTGTAACAATTGCATCGGCATCAACAGTTGAAAAGGAATTCGCTCAGTACGGCGGTAATGTAGAAGCAGCTAAGGCTGTTGGTAAGACATTAGCAGAAAGAGCCAAGGCAAAGGGCATTGAAGAATGTGTATTTGACCGCGGCGGTTACGTATATCACGGACGCGTTGCTGCAGTAGCAGACGGTGCTCGTGAAGGCGGACTTAAGTTCTAACGAAGGAGGTAAATTTTTATGGCAAAGATTGACGTATCTTCAATGGAACTTGAAGAAAGAGTAGTTACTATCAACCGTGTATCTAAAACTGTAAAGGGCGGTAGAATTTTCAAATTCGCAGCACTTGTAGTTGTTGGTGATGGTAACGGTCTTGTAGGCTTCGGTATCGGTAAGTCAGGCGAAGTTCCTGATGCAATCCGTAAGGGTATCGAGGATGCAAAGAAAAATGTAATTAAGGTTGCTCTTAAGGGAACAACAATTCCTCACGAAATTAAGGGTAAGTTCGGTGCAGGTGAAGTTCTTCTCATGCCTGCTCCAAAAGGTACCGGTGTTATCGCCGGCGGTCCTGTTCGTGCTGTTGTTGAAACAGTAGGTATCAAAGATATCAGAACAAAGGCTATCCGTTCAAACAACCCTTGCAATGTAGTAAGAGCTACTATTAACGGTTTAAGTCAGCTCCGCACAGCTGATGAAGTTGCTGCAATTCGCGGCAAGTCAACCAAAGAAATTTTAGGTTAAGGAGGGTGGAATAATGGCAGACATTAAAATCAAGCTTACAAAGAGCTTAATCGGCAGTAAGAAAGACCAGATTGCCACAGCCCACTCTCTCGGTCTTCGTAAAATCGGCAATGTAACAGTTCAGCCGGATAATGCACAGACACAGGGTAAGCTTACAAAAATTGCTCACCTTGTAACTATCGTAGAAGAATAAGGGGAGGTGCAGATAATATGAAATTACATGAACTTTCTCCTGCAGAAGGCTCTAAAAAGAGCGTAAAGAGAATAGGCCGAGGTACTGCTTCAGGACAGGGTAAGACTTCAGGCAAAGGCCAGAAAGGTCAAAAATCCCGTTCAGGTTACAGCAGACGCCCTGGTTTTGAAGGTGGTCAGATGCCACTTCAAAGAAGAGTTCCTAAGAGAGGATTTAACAACATCTTCGCTACTGAATATGCTGTCGTAAATCTTTCAACACTTAATGACAGATTTGAAGACGGTGCAACAGTTGATGCTCAGAGCCTTAAAGACGCAGGTGTTATTAAGAAAACACTTGACGGTGTTAAGGTTCTCGGTAAAGGCGAAATCACTAAAGCAATCACTGTAAAAGTTGCTGCAATCAGTGAATCAGCTAAGGCAAAGATTGAAGCTGCAGGTGGCAAGGTGGAGGTGCTCTAATGATTAAAACCATGATCAATGCGTGGAAAGTGCCTGACATTCGCAAAAAGCTTTTGTTCACAGCATTTATCATCCTCGTTTTTAGAATAGGTTCAGTCATTCCGGTACCGTTTCTTAACATTGTTGATGAAATCAATGTTGGTAAGGGTAACACAATTCTCACTTATTTAAGTTTGATGACAGGTAGTGCATTCACATACGGTACAATTTTTGCTATGTCAATCACACCGTACATCAACTCTTCAATTATCATTCAACTTCTCGCAGTTGCAATTCCTGCACTCGAGAGATTACAGAAGGAAGGCGAAGAAGGAAGAAAGAAGCTTGCTTCTATTACTCGTTTTGTAACAGTAGCACTCGGTATTCTTCAGTCTGTTGCTTATTACTTCTATCTTCGTACTAACAATTACCTTATGACTGATGTTAACGGCGCACAGTTCACCGGTTTCAACGCAGTTTTTCAGGCAATTGTTATCGTACTTGTTTTAACTGCAGGTACAGCAGTTATTATGTGGCTTGGTGAGCAGATTACAATCAGTGGTATCGGCAACGGTATTTCAATCATCCTTTTCGCCGGTATCGTATCTCGTTTCCCAACGCTTATTAAGCAGCTCTTCCAGTATCTTGATACAGGCAGACTTGTTTATAAAATACTTGTTCCTGTGGTAATCGTATGCTTCTTACTTATGATTGCATACATCGTATTTATGGATAATTCAGAGAGAAGACTTCCAATTTCTTACGCAAAGCGTGTTGTCGGAAGAAAGATGATGGGTGGTCAGTCAACTCATATGCCTATTAAGGTAAATATGAGCGGTGTACTTCCTGTAATCTTCGCTTCTTCAATTCTCTCTCTTCCTGGAACAGTTCAAATGTTCCTTTCAGCTGATAAGTATGAAGGCACTTTCTGGGAAAAGTTCTTCAAAGCTTTCCAGGGTGATTCATGGTGGTACGCAGGTATGTACTTCCTTCTTATCATCTTCTTTGCTTATTTTTATAGTACAATTCAGTACAATCCAATAGAAATGGCAAACAACTTGCGTAAAAACAATGGCGCAATTCCGGGTATCAGGCCTGGTAAGCCAACCTCTGATTATATTCTCAGAGTTCTTTCAAGGCTTACACTTATCGGTGCTTTGATGCTTTCGGTTATCGCACTCTTCCCAATCGTTTATTCACTTATTTGTGATGCAGCAATTAAGCCGCTCACAGAAGGCGGAAGCGATGGCGGTATGACAATCTCACTCGGCGGTACATCACTTATCATTATGTGCGGTGTTGCACTTGAAACAGTTCGTCAGTTAGAGTCACAGATGATGATGCGTCATTATAAAGGCTTCCTTGACTAATAAATTATAGGAGTATATATTATGAAACTTATTCTTCTCGGTGCTCCGGGTGCAGGTAAAGGCACTCAAGCAGAAAAGATTGTTGAAAAATACGGTATTCCGGCAATTTCAACAGGTAATATTCTCCGTGCTGCTGTTAAAGACGGTACAGAGATGGGTATAAAAGCTAAATCGTTTATGGACGCAGGCCAGCTTGTTCCTGATGAAGTTGTTATCGGTATTATCAAGGACAGACTTAAAGAAAAAGATTGCGAAAATGGTTTCATTCTTGATGGTTTTCCAAGAACTATCCCTCAGGCTCAGGCACTTTTAGATTCAGGTATTGATATTGATAAGGTGCTTGACATTGAGGTACCGGATGAAAAAATAACAAAAAGAATGAGTGGCCGTCGCGTTTGCTCGAAATGCGCTAATTCTTATCATATTGAATATAAGAAGCCTGCAAAGGAAGGCGTTTGCGATGCATGTGGCGGTGAACTTGTACAGCGTAAGGACGATGCTCCTGAAACAGTTCTTGCTCGTTTGGCTGAATATCACCAAATGACAGAACCGCTTAAAGATTTCTATGATAAACTTGGTAAACTTGTTGTCGTAGAAGGCCAGGAAGAAGTTGCACAAACAACAGCACTCGTTTACGCTGCGTTGGAGGATTAACATGATAGTGCTAAAGAGCAGCCGCGAACTTGAGCTTATGAAAGAAGCTTGCCAGATTTCGGCTGAAGCATTATTGGTAGCAGGCGAGGCAGTTAAGCCGGGCGTTTCTACCAAGGAAATTGATGAGATTGCATATAAGTTTATTAAAAAACACGGTGCAACTCCAAACTTTTTAAACTACGGTGGATTTCCTGCTACCGCATGTATATCTATAAATGATGAAGTTATTCACGGAATCCCAAAGGCTGACAGAATTCTCAAAGAGGGTGACATTGTCAGCATAGATTTGGGAGCTGCTAAAAACGGTTACAATGGTGATAATGCTGCTACATTTGCCTGCGGCACATGCTCTGACGAGGCAAAGCGGCTGATGGATACTACTCGTGAAAGCCTTTACAAAGGTATTGAGCAAGCAGTTCCAGGCAACAGAATCGGTGACATTGGCCATGCAGTGCAGGAATACTGCGAAGAGCGTGGATACGGCGTTGTTCGTGACTTTGTAGGTCACGGTGTCGGAACAAAACTTCATGAAGAACCAAGCGTACCAAACTTCGGTCACGCAGGTCGTGGTATCAGACTGTTACCCGGAATGACATTGGCAATTGAACCAATGATAAATCTGGGAACCTACAAGGTTAAACAGCTTTCAGACGGTTGGACCGTCAAAACCGCTGACGGCAAGCTTGCAGCTCATTTTGAGCATACAATTGCGATTACGCCAAACGGTCCTGTTATTTTAACTAAAGTCTGAGGCTTTAATCAATTGCTGGCGATTACGCCGTAATGTGATTCCAGTTAAATAGAAAAACATCAATCGTAAATAATAAATTTTAGCGAGGTATAAGATGTCAAAGTCAGATATGATAGAAGTTGAGGGTACCGTGGTTGAAGTGTTACCTAATACAACTTTTAAAGTAACATTGCAAAATGACCACATCATTATAGCCCACATCAGCGGGAAGCTCAGAATGAACAATATTCGTATTCTTCCCGGTGACAAGGTAACGATTGAGATGTCCCCATACGATCTTACAAAGGGTCGTATAATATGGCGCTCAAAGTAATAATTAGGAGGATATTCAGAATGAAAGTAAGACCTTCTGTAAAGAAAATTTGCGAAAAGTGCAAAGTAATTAAGCGTAATGGAAAAGTAATGGTTATCTGTGAAAATCCAAAGCACAAACAGCGTCAGGGCTAATCCTGAACTAATAATCGGAGGTAAACTGTAAAATGGCACGTATTTCAGGTGTTGACTTACCTAATGACAAGAGAGTTGAAATCGGCCTTACCTATATCTATGGTATCGGTCGCACAACCTCTAACGAAATCATCAAAGCAACAGGCATCAATCCTGACACCCGTTGCAGAGATTTAACAGAAGAAGATGTTAAAAAGCTCAGTGACTACATCACTCACAACCTCACAGTTGAAGGTGACCTTCGTAGAAACACAGCATTTGACATTAAAAGACTTATAGAAATCGGTTGCTATCGTGGCGTAAGACATAGAAAGGGTCTTCCTGTAAGAGGTCAGACTTCAAAGAACAATGCTCGTACACGCAAGGGTCCTAAAAAGACCATAGCAAACAAGAAGAAATAGTAGGAGGAACAAATAAGTATGGCTACTAAGAAGACCACAGGCTCACGCAAGCGCCGTGAGAAGAAGAACATCGAGCGTGGTGCTGCCCATATCCAATCAACCTTCAACAACACAATCGTAACTATTACCGATATGAACGGTAACGCTGTTTCTTGGGCTTCTGCCGGAGAAATGGGTTTCCGTGGTTCAAGAAAATCAACTCCATTTGCTGCTGCAACTGCTGCTGAAACTGCTGCAAAGGCTGCTATGGAGCATGGTATGAAATATGTTGAAGTATACGTTAAGGGACCTGGCTCAGGTAGAGAATCTGCTATCAGAGCTCTTCAAACAGCCGGCTTAGAAGTAAGTCTTATCAAAGATGTTACTCCTATCCCACATAACGGCTGTCGTCCACCAAAAAGACGTCGTGTATAGTTTATTGGAGGTGTAGTAAAATATGGCAAAGAATTCAGAACCTATTGCAAAGCGTTGCAAAGCACTCGGTATTTCACCGGCTGTTATGGGTTATACAAATAAGGATACATTTAGAAATTCTTATAGTAAGAATCGCCGTAAGAAGAGCGAATATGCTATGCAGCTTAATGAAAAGCAGAAAGTTAAGTTTATCTACGGTATTCTTGAAAAGCAGTTCCACACCTATTATGAGAAGGCTGCTAAGGCTCAGGGACAGACAGGTGCAGTTCTTCTTACAATGATTGAAACCCGCCTTGATAATGTTGCTTTCAGAACAGGTTTTTGTAAGACTCGTCGTGAAGCAAGACAGGCAGTTTCTCACGGTCATTTCACCGTAAACGGCAAGAAAGTAAACATTCCATCTTATCTCGTTAAGGCAGGAGATGTTATCGCAGTCGTTGACAAGAGCAAGGACAATGGCAGATTCAAGCTTGTTAAAGAAGAGGGTGCTTACGGCACAGCTCCTAAGTGGCTTGAAGTAAACGCAGCTGAACTCACAGCAAAGGTTGTTGCATTACCTCAGCGTGATGACATTGATTATCCTGTTGAAGAGCATTTAATCGTTGAGTTCTACTCTAAATAATAGTGTTTGGCTGTTATTTAGCGAAAACAAAATACAACATTTTATTAGGAGGCTTTTAAATGATCGAAATTGATAAGCCTAAAATCGAGATTGTAGATGTATCTACTGTCGGAAGCCGTAGCACAGGAAGATTTGTTGTTGAACCTCTTGAAAGAGGTTTTGGTACAACTCTTGGTAACGGAATGAGAAGAGTTCTTCTCTCATCACTTCCTGGTTATGCTATCACTTCTGTTAAGATTGATGGTGTTTTACACGAATTTTCAACAATTCCGCATGTTAAGGAAGATGTAACAGAGATCGTTCTTAACCTCAAAAATGTTATCTTAAAGATACATGATGAGATGCCAAAGACTCTTTATATTGAGGCTTCAGGCGAGGGTGAAATCACTGCTGCTGATATTCAGCACGACGCAGATGTTGAAATTCTTAATCCTGACCTTCATATTGCTTATCTTGATGAAGGTGCAAGTGTAAATATGGAACTTACTGCTAATCACGGCAGAGGATATGTTCCTTGCGACCGCAACAAGCAGATTATGGATTTACCAATCGGCACTATTGCGATTGACTCAATCTATACACCTGTTTTAAAGGTTAACTACACAGTAGAAAACACCCGTGTAGGTCAGCAAACTGACCTTGATAAACTCATTCTCGACATTGAGACAGACGGTACTATTCCGGCTGATGAAGCAGCTTCACTCGCTGCAAAAATTCTCAATGACCATCTTATGCTCTTTGTTGACCTTTCTGAAGAGATTGGCAATCAAGACATTATGGTTGAAAAGGATGACGACAACAAAGAAAAAGTTCTTGAAATGACTATTGAAGAACTTGACCTTTCAGTTCGTTCATTCAACTGTTTGAAGAGAGCAGGCATAAATACAGTAGAAGATTTAATCGGAAAATCTGAAGAAGATATGATGAAAGTTAGAAACCTTGGCCGTAAGTCACTTGATGAAGTCGTAGCAAAGCTCGGCTCATTAGGTTTCGGACTTGCTAAGGATGAGGACTAAAGGAGGGAATTTCAATGCCAGGTAGCAGAAAGTTAGGACGCCCTACTGACCATAGAAAGTCTA
>CAVLCX010000071.1:0-7780 GCA_963661525.1 bacterium | reverse complement strand
TTTTTGCCTCCCTTGTAAAGGGAGGTGGGTGCAACTTGTTGCACTCGGAGGGATTGAAAAATGGCTTGGACATCGAGTCCAAGCCATTTTTGGCGCTTTCCGTCTTTTGCTCGGGGGCAGTACCATCGTACAGCTCCCACTCACAAAATACGAAATTTATCTCACTTTCTCAAAGTCTATCAGCGTGTAGAAATTTATAATTTTGCTTTTTCTACACGCTAGCGGCTTGAACTTAAAGTTCAAGCCGCTCATTTTATAATATTCAGTTTCTTTCAGGTGGGGTGTAAAGGTGAATTCTGCCCGCATCATTAAAGGCTTTTAAAGTCATAACGCAAATAGGAACGATAAACATACCCATAAAGCCGAAAAGCTTTAATCCGAAGTAAAGACCGGCAAGGGTAACAAGCGGATTAACACCGAGCGAATCGCCCACGATTTTAGGCTCAATATACTGGCGGATTACCGTAATAACAGCGTACAAAATAAGCAGGCCGACACACTGCCCCACATTGCCCGAAACAAGTGCGATAAGCGCCCACGGAATAAGAATACCGCCCGAGCCTGCAACAGGAAGAATATCAAACACCGCAATGCCGATTGCGATAACGAAAACATAGCTGTTATTCATAACGCCGATTAAATTAAGTATTGTCAAGCCAAGGAAGTTTTCGCAAAATGTGATAAACATAATAAGCCCATATGCCCTGCACATTTTAAGAATAGTTGTTGAAAAGATTTTTTTAGTTTCACTTAAAAGATTTTTATGCTTATCAGGAAGTTGAAGCTTAATAAATTTAACTACTTTTTTATAATCCTTTGTAAAAAGTATCCACGCAATAATTCCGATTACAACACCGATTATAATTGACGGAATATTTTTAACCACGCTGTACACACCGCTGATTCCGTTTGACAAGCCGGAAGTAATCGAACTCATATTTATTCCGAGTTTTGATACATCAAAATCATTTATAAGATTGCCGAAAAACTGTGTTATATTTTCTGACACGCTTGTATAAATACTGTCAGGCAAAAATTTAATCGCTTTTAAAATTTCATTTTGAAGAGTAACAAGAAAAGTCGGCAAATCATTAAGCTGTTCGCTTAAAAACGAAACAAAATTACCTATTTCTCTAAACAACGCTGCAATAACCGAAATAACAGGGCCTAAAATAATTGCCACGCATAAAAGCACCAAAACGATTGACCAAAAAGTATGCATTTTATTTTTAGTCTTTTTATCAAGCCAGCCAAGCGGCCTTTGCAAAATTACCGCAAAGAAAAACGAAAGCAAGAACGGTGCTGCAATACCGAAACAATATTTAAAAAACACATAAACAAGACCTATAATTGCCATAACATAAACAAGGTCAATTAAAAAGTCTCTCCTTTTTGCTACTTTAGGATTCATATATAATACTTCCTTTTGTTAAATATATACATTATTTTAATGTAAAACAGGCTGTTAATCAAGTAATTTTGATAGAAATTAAGATTTTTTTAAATTTATACTTGATACTTCTTAACTTTTTTGTTAATATATAGAAAGTGTTTTTCACAGTAACACAGCTGTGCGCACACGGAGGACACATTTTATTATGGAAAAGATAAATTTCTATTTAATAAATGCAAGCATAGTGCCTGACATATATAAAAAAGTAATAAAAGCAAAAAGCCTACTTGCAAGCGGCGAAGCAAAAAGTGCATCGCAAGCGGCAAAAATGGCAGATATATCACGAAGTGCATACTATAAATATAAAGATGCGATTTTTGAATATCACGGTGACGACAGCAATGACACAGCCACAATCAACGCAAAGCTTATGGATAATGCCGGTGTGCTGTCATCACTTATGGCGGAGCTTTACAAAGCCGGGGCTAATGTATTATCTGTTAACCAGAGTGTACCTATTCATTCGGTAGCGGATGTTTCCGTAACTGTACGGATTGCCGAAATGGCAATTACGAAAAATGAGTTACTTAATTCAATAGAAAAAATCGACGGTGTTAATTCCGTTGTTTTATCATAGGAGGTAGAAAATATGAAAGTTGCTGTAATGGGCTACGGAACAGTAGGTTCAGGTGTAGTTGAGGTAATTGAACATCACAGTAATATTATTCCAAAAAGAACAGGTGGCAAAACACTTGAAATTTCACACATTCTTGATTTGCGTGATTTTCCAAATGACCCACATAAAGATTTATTTACAAAGGATTTCAACGATATTTTAAATGACGATGAAACCAAAATCGTTGCTGAAACAATGGGCGGAATTAACCCGGCATTTGATTTCACAATGAAGCTTCTTAAGGCAGGTAAAAGCGTTGTAACATCTAACAAAGAGCTTGTTGCGCAAAGAGGACTTGAGCTTTTACAGGCTGCGGAAGAAAGCGGAGCAAACTATTTGTTTGAAGCAAGTGTAGGCGGTGGAATTCCTATTATTCGCCCGCTTTGCCAGTGCCTTGCCGCTAACTACATTGAGGGCATTGCAGGTATCTTAAACGGTACTACAAACTTCATTCTTACTATGATGATTGAAGAGGGAATGTCATTTGAAGAAGCACTTAAAATAGCACAGGAAAAAGGATATGCGGAAAAAGACCCTACCGCCGATGTTGAAGGCCACGACGCATGCAGAAAAGTTTGCATTCTCGCTTCCCTTGCATTTGGCAAGCATGTATATCCAAACCAAGTTGAAACCGAGGGTATTACAAACATTTCGCTTGAAGATGTATCATACATTGAAAATGCAGGCGGTGTAATCAAGCTTCTCGGCCAAATCAAATATATTAACGATAATGAAATTGCCGCATTTGTAAGCCCTGCTGTTGTATATAACGGTTCACAGCTTGCAAGCGTTAAAGATGTTTTCAATGCAATCCTTGTAAGAGGTGACGCAGTCGGCGATGTGTGCTTCTACGGTCCGGGTGCCGGCAAGCTTCCTACCGCTTCCGCTGTTGTAGCCGATATTATTGACTGCGCAAAGCACAGTGACAGAAAGAAGATTTTCGGCTGGGGCGAAGGCTCGGAAAACTATGTAGTTGACTACAAAGAAAAAATTGAAATTCCGTTTTATGTTCGTGCAAAAGCAACTCCAAACGAAGTAAATTCAAAATTTGCCGATGTTAAGTTCCTTTCAAGAAAAGGCCAGCCAAGTGATGAAGTTGCATTTATCACAGATTATATGACAGAAAACGAGCTTAACAAAAAGCTTGAAGGTATGAATATCATCAACACAATTAAAGTTACAAACTACTAATCAATATAATTTTCGGAGGATTACAAATCTATGGGACTTATTGTTCAGAAATTCGGTGGTTCTTCAGTAGCAAACGCCGAAAGAGTAATGAATGTTGCTCGCATTGTTACCGACACATACAAGCAAGGCAATGATGTTATTGTTGTTGTATCGGCACAGGGTGATACAACAGATGACCTTATTGAAAAGGCAAACGAAATCAATCCAAAAGCAGCTAAAAGAGAAATGGACCAGCTTTTAACCGCAGGTGAGCAAATTTCTATTTCACTTCTTGCT
This sequence comes from bacterium, assembly GCA_963661525.1. Classification (GTDB taxonomy): domain Bacteria; phylum Bacillota; class Clostridia; order Oscillospirales; family Acutalibacteraceae; genus Eubacterium_R. Next base: position 4,244 of record CAVLCX010000071.1, on the reverse strand, counting down.
ATGGCAATTGAAAAGCTCGGTTTTCCTGTAATCAGCCTTTTGGGCTGGCAGGCAGGATTTAACACAAATTCAATCTACACCTCGGCAAGAATTAAAAATATTAAGCCTAACAGACTTCAGGCTGAAATTGCAAAGCGCAACATAGTTGTAGTTGCAGGTTTCCAAGGTATTAACAGATATGACGACCTCACCACATTGGGCAGGGGCGGTTCAGACACATCGGCAGTTGCAATTGCAGCAGCACTTAAAGCTGATAAATGCCAAATATTTACAGATGTTGAAGGTGTTTACACTGCCGACCCAAGAAAAGTTGACAATGCAAAGAAGCTTAAAGAAATCACATATGACGAAATGCTTGAACTTGCAACACTCGGCGCACAGGTACTTAATAACCGTTCGGTAGAAATGGCTAAAAAATACGGCGTTGAACTTGAAGTTTTATCATCATTAAACCCGGTACCGGGTACAATCGTTAAGGAGGTAACAAAAATGGAAAAAATGCTTATTAGGGGCGTAACAAAGGATAAGGATGTAGCACTCGTATCAATTCTCGGCTTGCAGGACACACCGGGCATTGCTTTCAAAATCTTCTCAAAGCTTTCTGCTAAAGATATAAATGTTGATATTATTCTTCAGTCTTTCGGCAGAGACGGAACAAAAGATATTGTATTCACCGTAAGCAAAGATAACGGCCCTGTTGCTGTTGAAATTCTTGAAAGCTTCCTTGATAACTGCAAAATCGTTTGCAACACCGAAGTTGCAAAGGTTTCAATCGTAGGTGCAGGTATGGAAACTCATCCGGGTACAGCATCAAAAATGTTTGAAGCTCTTTATGAATCAAACATCAACATTCAAATGATTTCAACATCAGAAATCAAAATTTCTGTAATTATCGACGCTGAAAATGCTGACAGAGCAGTATCTGCTGTTCACAAGGCATTTATTCCAAATGACTAATCGGTAAAATAATCAGGCTGTTTTGCATTCATTGTGAAACAGCCTTTTTGTTTTGTGAAACAGCAGTTTTGTTTACCGTTTTTTAATTATTGATTTATTTCTTGTTTTTAATTGTTATATATAGTATAATAAATTTAAATATTGATATAGAAACGGTGCAAAATGAAAATACTTACTATTGGCGATATTGTTTCAAAACAGGGATGTGAATATTTAAGAAGTACTCTTCCCTCTCTTAAGCGTGAGCTTGGGGCAGATATTGTAATTGCAAACGGTGAAAACTCGGCAGTCGGTAACGGAATTTTACCGCAAAATGCAGAATTTATACTTGACTGCGGCGTTGATTTAATCACACTGGGCAACCACAGCTTAAAAAGGCGCGAAATATATGATTACCTTGATTCTTCCGCTCCTATAATCAGGCCGGCAAACTACCATTCAAGCGCACCGGGCAGAGGAATGGAGATAATTGACAAAGGCTTTTGCAAAATAGCGGTAATCAATCTTCAAGGCGCAGTTTACCTTGACCCTATTAAAAATCCTTTTTCCGTAATTGATAAATTAACGCAAAGTGCAAAAGACCAAGGTGCAAGCATAATTATAATTGATTTTCACGCTGAAGCAACTGCCGAAAAAAGAGCAATGGGATTTTATGTTGACGGTAAAGTTTCGGCAATTTTCGGTACACATACCCACACACAAACAAGCGATAACCAAATTTTGCCTAACGGCACGGGATATATAACGGATATTGGAATGACCGGCCCGTATTACAGTGTTTTAGGCGTAGCACCGAGTTGCGCAATCGAAAAACTTAAAACTGGGCTTCCTACCCGCTTTGTTAACGAAGACGGGGTTTGCGTGCTTGAAGGATGTTTATTTGAAATTGACGAAAAAAGCGGAAAAACCGTTAATACTAAACTTATCAGGAGGTAACTATGGCGAAAAAAATATTCGCTTTAATTATGGCGGCAGTTTTGATTTGCTGTGCTTTCACCGGCTGTTCACCGCAAAGCAGTGAAAACAAAGCAAGCGACACTGTTTTGACAACTAAAAAAGTTACCGATAATTCTAACTTTAAATTAAGCTATACTCAATCTGACAGCCTTGACCCATTCAAAGCCAAAACACAAAATAACCAAGTGCTTGCTTCACTTGTGTTTGAATCGCTGTTTGACCTTGATGAAAGCTATGAGCCGATTTTGAATATTGCTACATCCTACGAATTTACCGATAGCAAAACCATAAAAGTTAAATTTAATACAAATATTTCATTTTCAAACGGTTCGCCGCTTGAAGTTGAAGATATAATTTATTCTTTTAATGCGGCTAAAAAATCACCGGCTTACGGTAACAGCTTGAAATATTTTGACTATGCGTCAAGAAATGCGGAAGACTGTGTGGTATTTTACCTTAAAAAGCCAAATCCGAATGCAGTTAACCTTTTAACATTTCCTATTGCAAGCACAAAGGATGACAAAAACGGTTATCCAATCGGCAGCGGAAGATACAAATATGTAAAAAAAGACAGCAAAACTTATTTAAAAGCAATTGTAAGTGACAGCTTTAACCCATATATCACAACAATAAATCTTGTTAACATTGCATCGGCAGATTCAATAGACAATGCGGTTAACATCGGCAATATTTCATACGCTTTTCGTGATTTAAGTTCAAGTGTAAACAAGCGAATTACCTGCACCAAAAAGCTTGTAAATATGAATAATCTTGTTTACATCGGAATCAACTCATTATCGGGAATAACCGCAAATGCACAAATCAGAAAAGCTATTTCACTTGCGTGTGACAGAACGGTATTTGCCCAAAGTGCGTATAACGGATATGCCACTGCGGCAACATCACCATTTAATCCGCAGGCTTCAATCGCACAAAACATCAAAATTTTCTCAAGCGAAGCTGATACAATAACTGCAAAGCAGGCATTAAACCAAAGTATGATTGATTCAAAAAAACTAAAAGTCAACATTTTGGTTAATAAAAATAACAACCGCAGTGCGTGTGCAACCCTGCTTAAAAATCAGCTTGAAGCAATCGGCTTTACGGTAACGATTGATGAAGAAAGCACAAAGGAATACACAAGGCGAGTTAAAAATACGGAATTCAACCTTTATATCGGCGAAGTTAAGCTTTCTGACGATATGTGCTTATATCCGTTTTTTGATGATAAATCGGGCGGAGTAAGATATGGAATTGACAATGAAAATCTGACTTGTGACGACCTTTATTCAGCCTATCTTGCAGGTGAATGCGACCTTGGCAAGTTTATACTTGCTTTTAATGAGGAATTGCCGTATATTCCTCTTGTATACAAAAAAGGAATGATATGCTATACTAAAGCCATGAGCGGCGATATGCAAGGTTATTGGGGTAACTTTTTTTCAAATATCGACACTTGGCGTTTTGAATAATTATAACGGAGGTAATACTTATGATAAAGCTTGAAAATCCAAACGGATATATTGAAGTAACTAACAATTATTTTGCCAATCTTGTAGGCAGAGCTGCGCAAAGCTGTTTCGGTGTAACGGGAATGGTTAATTCAAATGCATACCAAAGCATAAAATCCGTATTAAAAAATAAAAGTGCAAAAGAAAATTTAGACCAGGGTGTAACAGTAAAAAGCGTAGACGAAGATTTAATTATTGAACTTCATATTTCTGTTTCATACGGTGTTAATATCAGCGCAATTGTTGAAAGCATAGTAAACAAAGTGCGCTACACAGTTGAAGAAGCAACTGATTTAAAAGTATCAAAAGTCAATGTGTACATTGATGCACTCAACTAAGTTAATAGGAGATTTTAATAAATATGATTACAGGTTTACTGTTTAGAGATTCTATTATCTCTGCTGCAAATAATATTTCAAACAGCAGGCAGGCTGTTGATGCACTCAATGTATTCCCTGTTCCTGACGGTGATACAGGCACAAATATGAGTATGACAATTACTGCCGCCGCTAAAGAAATGGCGACGCTTGCCGATGATTGCACAATTGATGAAGCATCATCAAAATGTGCGTCTGCCCTTTTAAGAGGTGCAAGGGGTAATTCAGGCGTTATTCTTTCACTTATTTTCAGAGGTTTTTCAAAAGGCTTCAGAGGTTTGGAATCGGCAGGCGCAAAAGACCTTGCAAATGCATTTAAAGAGGGTGTTGACGCGGCATACAAAGCTGTAATGAAACCTACCGAAGGAACTATTTTAACAGTAGTTCGCCTTGCAAGTGAAGCTGCGCAGGAAATGGCAAAAATTCAGGATGACCCGCTTGA
>CAVLCX010000070.1:4969-7883 GCA_963661525.1 bacterium | reverse complement strand
GATTAAATATCTTGAAAGGCAGGAAATCATCGAAAAATCACTTAATGATTACGGTGAAATCATTGTTTGCGAAAATCTTGACCAAGCTATTGATTTTGCAAATGAACTTGCACCTGAACATCTTGAAATGTGTGTTGAAGAACCGCTTAAATATATCGGCAGGCTTGATAATGCAGGCAGTGTATTTCTCGGTAACTTCTCACCTGAACCGCTGGGCGATTATTTTGCAGGCCCTAACCATGTACTTCCAACAAGCGGTACTGCCAGATTTTTCTCTCCTCTTTCTGTTGACAGCTTTGTTAAGAAAAGTTCATTCATTTATTATACTGAAGATGAACTTAAAAAGGCACACGATGATATTGTTAAGCTTGCTGATACAGAGGGGCTTACTGCACACGCAAATTCAATTAAAGTCAGATTTGAATAAATTTTAAGAGGTATAAGTATGAGAAAAGCTCAAATTGAAAGAAACACAAAGGAAACACAAATTAAAATTGACCTTTGCCTTGATGGTGGGGATGTTGAAGTTTCAACAGGTATAGGCTTTTTTGACCATATGCTTGTAGCTTTCGGTGTTCACGGCGGTTTTGGATTAAAGGTTGAAGTTAACGGTGACTTGAATGTTGATACCCACCATACAGTTGAGGATACGGGTATTGCACTTGGCAAGGCATTTAATGAAGCACTTGGGGATATGAGCGGTATTGAACGCTACGGTGCATTCTCAATTCCTATGGATGAAGCCTTGGCAAATTGTGTGCTTGATATTTCTAACAGACCTTTTCTTGTATTTAATGCCGCATTTGAGCAGGAAAAATGCGGTGATTATGAAACCTGTATGACTGAAGAATTCTTCAGAGCTTTTGCTTTTAACGCAGGTATCACACTTCATATTGATGTGCCTTACGGTACAAATTCACACCATAAAATTGAAGCGATATTTAAAGCTTGCGCACACGCACTCAAAGTTGCTGTAAAGCAAAATGAAAACGGTGCTGTGTTATCTACAAAAGGAGTACTTTAATATGATTATTTTTCCCGCTATTGATATTATAGATTCAAAACCGGTACGCCTTTTAAAAGGTGATTTTTCAACTGCCAAGCAGGTTGCCGGTGACGCACTTGAAACTGCATTCGGATTTGAAAAAATCGGCTGTGAATGGATACATATGGTTGACCTTGACGGTTCATTAAAAAAAGAGCCGGTAAATGCCGAAACTTTTATTTCGGTTGCCAAAAATACAAATCTTAAAGTTGAACTCGGCGGCGGAATAAGAACGATGAATGATATTGATTATTATATAAACAATGGAATTTCGCGTATTATTTTAGGCTCCGTCGCACTTAAAAATCCTGAACTTGTTAAAGAAGCGGTTAAGGAATTCGGCTCAAAAATTGCAGTGGGTATTGATGCAAAATCAGGCTTTGTCGCAACTGAAGGCTGGGTTGAAAAGAGTGATGTTTATTTTACCGACCTTGCCAAAAGAATGGAAGATGTCGGTGTTAAAAATATTATATTTACCGATATTTCGCGTGACGGTACACTCGCAGGGCCTAATATCGAACAGCTTGTGGAAATAAACAATGCAGTATCCTGCGATATTACAGCCTCCGGCGGCGTAACAAATATTTCTGATATATTGTCACTTCGTGATAAAAAGCTTTATGGTGCTATTTGCGGTAAAAGTATTTACCAGGGTACACTTGATTTGAGGGAAGCTTTGGAGGTTTGCAAATGATTGATGTAGAAAAATATTTTAAAAAAAGCGACCTGCTTCCTGCGATTGTGCAGGAGGATGGCACGGGCGAAGTTCTTATGCTTGCTTATATGAACCGCGAATCAATGCGAAAAACTCTTGAAACGGGGTATACTTGGTTTTGGTCGCGTTCAAGAAAAGAACTTTGGAATAAAGGCGCAACTTCAGGCCACCTGCAAAAAATTGTGTCAATTTTCGGTGACTGCGATGATGATACCTTGCTTATTAAAGTGATTCAAACAGGTGCAGCCTGCCATACGGGTAATCATTCTTGCTTTTTTAATGAAATTAAACTTGAAAATAACGGAGAATAATAATGGATTATATTAGAAATGATTATGAAACTATCCTTGAAAGAAAAGATGCGCAGCAGGAGGGCTCATATACCTGCTATCTTTTTGAAAAAGGACTTGATAAAATACTTAAAAAAGTAGGCGAGGAATCAACAGAAATGGTTATCGCCGCAAAAAACGGAGTAAAAGAAGAAACAGTAGGTGAGATTTGCGACCTTATTTATCATACTCTCGTTATGATGGTTAATGAGGGCATAACCTGCGATGATGTTGATGAAGAATTAAGAAAGCGTGCAGAAAAAGCAGGCAATTTAAAAAAATTTCATGTGGTAGATAAGAATTCATAATGTCGTATAAAAAGTGGGTAAATGCAGAAATAGATAAAGCCAAAGCGTCTGCTTTGAGCGAAAAACTGAATATTGATGCTTTTGTTGCTTTCTTGCTGGTTTCAAGAGGGATTGATGATGAACTTGCAGTCTCGGAATTTTTATCCGACGGGTGCAGGTTTTCTTCGCCTTTTTCATTTAAAGATATGGACAAGGCAGTTGAAAGGATAAATCGCGCTCTTGACAATGGAGAAAGCATTTGTATTTACGGTGATTATGACTGCGACGGTGTTACTTCAACCGCACTTCTTTACACCTTTTTAAGCTCGCTCGGCGGTTTTGTAAGTTACTATATTCCAAACAGGGTTACTGACGGATACGGTATGAATTTCAACGCTATTGATAAAATTAAGGAAGCGGGAACAGATTTAATCATAACTGTGGATAACGGAATTTCAGCACTTGAAGAAGCTGAATATATTTATTCAAAAGGGCTCATATACCTGCTATCTTTTTGAAAAAGGACTTGATAAAATAC
>CAVLCX010000070.1:1917-4959 GCA_963661525.1 bacterium | reverse complement strand
GTATGGAACTTGTGGTTACCGACCACCACCAAATCGGTGAGTCTTTGCCAAGGGCGGAGGCTGTGATAAACCCGCATAGGATTGATAATGAACTTGAATTTCGTGATTTTGCAGGTGTAGGTGTTGCTTTTAAACTTGCCTGCGCTTTATATAACGGTGATGTTGAAGATTTAGTTGAATATTTTGCCGATTATGTGGCTATCGGTACAATAGGGGATATGGTGCCGCTTTTAAATGAAAACAGAACCCTTGTTAAAGCCGGATTAAAGCTTATAAACGATAATTCAAAAATAGGCATAACGAAGCTGAAAGAAATAACCAATTCCAAAGCAGAAAACTTTTCATCCCTTGATGTTGCTTTTCAAATTTGCCCGCGAATTAACGCGGTAGGCAGAATGGATGATGCAAGCAAGGCGGTTGAACTTCTTGTTTGCGAAGATATTGAAGAAGCCGAAAAAATGGCTTTAAAGTTAAATGAAGAAAATGCACATCGCCACGAAGTTGAAGAAAAAATTGATAATGATATTTACTCTATTATTTCAAAGGATAGAACTTATCAAACAGACAGAGTTATTGTTGTGGCGGGGCATAATTATCATAAAGGTGTTATCGGCATATGCGCTTCCCACCTTGTAGAAATGTATGGTAAGCCTGCAATAGTAATCAGCATTGATGAAAACGGGGCGGCTACCGGTTCGGCACGAAGTGTTGAGGGGTTTAATATATTTGACGCAATATCAAGCTGTGCGGATATTCTAAATCACTTTGGCGGCCATCCGCTTGCTGCCGGTATGGGCTTAAATGTAAAAGATATTGCCGCATTCAGAAAAAGGATAAATGAATTTGCAAAGCAAAATTATCCTGTTATGCCAATGCAGTCACTTAAAATTGATTGCAAGCTTTCACCGTTTTATTTAACGCTTGATTTGATTAACAATTTATCATCATTAGAACCTTACGGAACTGATAATACACAGCCGATTTTTGCGCTGTATAATTTAACGGTTACCAATATTTCAGCAATAGGTGACGGCAAGCACCTTAAAATTGACGCTGTTAAAAAAGGCAAGGCAGTGCGTATGGTTAAATTTAAAACAACTCTTGATGAATTCCCATATGAAGTAGGGGATAATCTTGATTTTGCCGTCAAGCTTTCAAAAAACGAATTTAAAGGCAGAGAATATATTTCAATTCAAATTGCAGATGTAAGAAAAACAGGAATTGATATAGATAAATATTATGAGGAGAAAAACGATTATCTCCTTTTTAAACTCGGAAGAAAAAATAAAACACAGCTTTATCCGCAAAGAGATACCTGTGTTTATATATATAAATATTTAAAATCGAAAAAAGGATATAAATATACTGTGGATGATTTGTATTTTGAACTTGCGCCGAAAGTTACATTCGGCCAGCTTCAATATGCGCTTGCCGCATTTGAAGAAGCGGGATTGATAAGTCACAAAGGCAGTATTAAAATGATAGATGTAAAAACAAAAACAAACCTTGAAGATACAAATGTACTTAAGGTTTTGAAGGGAAGATTATAATTGGAAACTTCTGAAAACAGTGTATATACCGATGATTATAATGACGGATTTGACGCATTTTTTGAAGAAATAAAGAAAAATCCTCAGTACGACCTTGAAAGAATAAAAAAAGCTTATGACCTTGCGCGTGATGCACATAAAAATCAGCGCAGGCGTTCAGGTGAGCCATATATTATGCATCCCGTGGCTGTTGCTAAAATTCTTTTCAAACTCGGTATGGATAATGAATGTATTATCGGCGCGCTTCTTCACGATGTAGTTGAAGATACCGAATATGACCTTGATTATATTCGCCGTGAATTCGGTGATGAGGTTGCGCTGCTTGTTGACGGTGTAACAAAGCTTACTAAAATTCCGCTTTCCACAAGGGAAGATGTTCAGGCTGAAAACATAAGAAAAATGTTTATTGCTATGAATGAGGATGTTCGAGTTATCATCATCAAGCTTTGTGACCGACTTCACAATATGCGAACTCTTCAGCATATGCCGCCTTATAAGCAGAGGGAAAAGAGCCTTGAAGTACTGGAAATTTACGCTCCTATCGCACACCGTTTAGGTATTCGTCCTATTAAGGAAGAGCTTGAAGATTTAGCAATTTATTATCTTGACCCTATTGCATATAAAGAAATAGAAAAGAACTTATCTATGAAAAAAGAGCAGGGTGAAAAATTCCTTGCCGATATAACAAAGCAAATCAGTGATAAAGTTACCCCGGTTATGAAAAATGTTCAAATAACATCAAGGGTAAAATCCGTTCACGGTATTTTCCGTAAGGTTTATATTAAGGGCAAGGATTTTGAGCAGATATTTGATATTTATGCAGTCAGAATTATTGTTGATACTATGATTGACTGTTATAATGCGCTCGGTATTGTTCACGATATGTTTAAGCCGCTTCCGGGCAGGTTTAAAGATTATATTTCAATGCCTAAGCCTAATATGTATCAGTCGCTTCATACTACTGTTCTTTCGCAGGACGGTATTCCATTTGAAATTCAAATTCGTACCTGGGACATGCACCGCACTGCCGAATACGGTATTGCTGCCCACTGGAAATATAAGCTTGGAAAGGGCGGTAAAGACAGTATTGATTCCCGCCTTGAATGGATACACCGTATGATTGAACACGGTGAATCTACTGATACACCCGAAGAGCTTGTTACTACAATTAAGGGCGATTTATCAAGTGAAGAAGTTTATGTGTTCACCCCTCGCGGTGATGTTAAAGCACTTTCAAAGGGTGCTACGGTAATAGACTTTGCATATGCCATTCACTCCGCAGTCGGTAATAAAATGGTAGGTGCTAAAGTAAACGGTAAAATAGTACATCTTGATTATAAAGTTAAAACAGGTGAAATTGTTGAAATTTTAACATCTAATGCGCAGGGCAAAGGCCCAAGCCGTGATTGGCTCAATATTGTAACAACCGGTGAAGCAAGAAGCAAAATTCGCTCTTGGTTTAAGAAAGAAAAGCGTGATGAAAATATAGTTC
>CAVLCX010000070.1:0-1907 GCA_963661525.1 bacterium | reverse complement strand
GGGTAAGGCTGAAGTTGAGCGTGAACTCAAGCGTAATTTCATTCGCCTTGAAAATGATGATTATATTAAATTTGTTGCCAAAATTGCCGAAAGGCAGCATTTTACGGATATTGATGATTTTTATGCGGCGGTAGGTTACGGCGGAATTCAAATTACACGCCTTATGCCCGGTATAAAGGATGAATATAACCGCAATTGGAAAGTTCAAAAAGAGGAAAATAAAACTCCGCTTGTAAGCAGCAATACTGTTGATAAACCGCGTACATCAAAGGATAGTTCAGGTGTTGTGGTTGACGGAATAGATAATTGCCTGATTAAAATGGCACGCTGCTGTTCACCGATTCCGGGTGAGGAAATCATTGGCTTTATTAACCGCGGAACAGGGTTAACTATTCACAGAAGAGATTGTGTAAATGTACCTGAAGATTTGAAAAATTGTCCTGAACCTGAACGCTGGGTAGGTGCGCATTGGGATAGTAATGTTAAAGTTGACGCACGCTCAACTATTGATGTTTATGCTATTGACCGTGACGGAATGGTGCTTGATATTACTACCTGCCTTGCAAATTCGCATGTAAAAATTCATTCAATCAATGCCCGCCCTATTAACGACGGAAATTGCCTTACCACAATGACTATTACGGTAAATTCAAAGGAACATCTTGATTCTATTGAAAAATCACTTCGTAAAATTGAGGGCGTTTATCATATAGAAAGGTCTGCAATATAATATATGAAAGCAGTAATTCAAAGAGTAAAGCATTCGTCTGTTACGGTAGACGGTGAACTTATAAGTAAAATTAACAATGGCTTTATGATTCTTTTGGGTGTTATGGACGGTGACACAGAAGAAGATGCAAACAAGCTTGTTAAAAAAATACCTAATTTAAGAATTTTTGAAGATGAAAACGGAAAAATGAATCTTTCGCTTCTTGATACTTTAGGTGAAATTCTTTTAGTATCGCAATTCACACTTTGCGCAGATTGCTCACACGGCAGGAGGCCGAGTTTTATTAAATCGGCACCGCCCAAAGAGGCTAATGCACTTTATGAATATGTTGCAGATGAATTGAAAAAAGCCGGTGTAAAAGATGTGAAAAAAGGCATTTTCGGTGCAGATATGAAAGTTGATTTGCTTAATGACGGGCCTGTTACAATAATTTTAGACAGTAAGGAATTAAAATAATGATAAGTGTAAAATCAGCCACTTTCGGCAGTCTTGAAAATAATTGCTATCTTATCACAGATGAAAAAACAAATAAAAGCGCACTTATTGACTGTACTGAAGACAGCGAAAAAATGATGAATTTTATTAAAGGTGCAGACCTTGAATATATACTCCTTACACACGGCCATTTTGACCATATCGGCGGAGTTAAAGCAGTTTTTGAAAAAACAGGCGCAAAAGTTTTAATTTCTAAAGAGGATGAACCTATGCTTTCATCTTCCAAATTAAGCCTTGCGGCTTTTTGCGGCGGTGTTCAAAATAATACTGCCGCATACGGTAATGTGGCAGACGGTGATGTTATAACTTTAGGCGAAAGCGAAATAAAAGTTATTGCTACACCCGGCCACACAAAAGGCGGAGCATGCTATGTTTGTGATAATAATGTTTTTACCGGGGATACCATGTTTTTTTGCTCTTGCGGAAGAACTGATTTTCCGGGCGGTTCATCACAGGAAATTATGCAAAGTTTGAAAAAAATTGCGGTTTTAAAAGGTGATTTGACTGTTTATCCGGGGCATGACCGTTTTTCATCTCTTGATTTTGAAAGGGCAAATAATCCTTTTTTGAATAGGGCTTAATTATGATTTTAAAAGTAATAAATCACGATTTTATATATGAAATGTCACATTTATGCACCGTGTTTTTCCCTTTTGAAAAAATTAAGGATGACGGTGAAGAT
>CAVLCX010000069.1:0-8009 GCA_963661525.1 bacterium | reverse complement strand
GCAGAGGCTCGCTTTTGTCGCTGTTTATAGTATTATTCGTTTTACCGGGACTGATTTATATATTTGATTTTGCATTTACAAAAAAAGAATACAGATTAAAAGATAAGAAAGGCAAGGTGCAGAAAAATGAAAAATAAAATTATTGCAGTTGTTTTAGCGGTGCTTTTGACATTCGGTACTTCGATAACAGCTTTTGCGCAGACCAAAACGAGCAAAAAGGACGAGGTTGTTTACGCCATGCTCGACGCGAAAGGTAATGTTACGGGAATTTATACAGTTAATAGTTTCACCGATAAGTCTATAACAGACTACGGCGATTATTCATCAGTTAAAAATCTTACTACTACCGATAAAATAAATGTATTGAACGATAAAATTACCGTTAATTCGACAAGTGATAAAATGTATTATCAGGGCAATATGAAAAGCAAGGATATTCCGTGGAATATTGATATAAAATATTACCTTGACGGTAACGAATATTCACCGAGTGCTATTGCAGGCAAAAGCGGCGCTCTTAAAATCAAAATAAATATTACTCAAAATAAGAATTGCGACAAAACCTTTTATGAGGGCTATTGCTTGCAGGCTACGGTTTTGCTCGACAGCGAAAAATGCACCAATATCATTTCAAATGACGCAACAATGGCAAATGTAGGCTCAAATAAGCAGCTTTCATATATCATAATGCCGAATAAGGGTGCAAATTTGGAAATCAGCGCAAATGTAACTGATTTTGAAATGCAATCTATCAGTATTAACGCGCTTAAAATGAATTTGAGTTTTGATTTTGACAGCAAATCACTTAACAGTCAAATTAACGAAATTAAAGACGCTGCAAAAAAGTTGAATAACGCTACTGAAAAGGTCAGTGACGGCAGTTCAAGTGTAAATGACGGTACGAGTAAACTTTATGACGGTACACAAAAACTTAATAAAGGTACAGGCACACTAAATGACGGAATCAACAGTCTTTCATTGGGTGTTAAAACCGTCAAAACCGCACTGTCATCTCTTAATGATAATTCAAACAATTTGACTAATGGCTCTGCCGAAGTTATGTCGGCACTCAATCAAATTGATTTAAGCCTTGCTCAAATTCAAATTGACAGTGAAAATATAACAAAACTTATCGAAGCGTCATCACAAATTAAATCGGGAATTGACTCACTTGTAGGCGGGCTTAACCAAATGAATGGCGGTATTGACCAATATTATGCCGAACTTAATAAAGCAGGCGTAACCGATATTAACGAGTTTGTTAATCAGCACAAGCAGGCTATTGCAGCATTAGGCATTACAGATACACAGCGCACTCTTTATAACGCATATATAGAGGGTGACAATGCAGGAGTTCAAAAAGAACTTGGCTCACTCGTTCAAAAGGGTGACAATGAGGCACTCAAACTTTATCAGCAGTATGTTCAAAGCGGTGATTTGTCGGTTATTACCGATTATATTACAAATGCAAGCAAGCTTATTTCAGTCGAAACGCTTTTGAAAGCCGATATTGCATATATTCAGGGCAGTGATAAACTGATTTCGTCCATCGATTCTCAACTGGACAGTGAAAACGGTGAACTGATGACAGGCGCTCTTGCACTTCAAAAAAATTACGCCGCTTTTGATGCGTCAATCAATTCCCTTGCCGACTCTTTGCAGTCAATGGCTTCTAATATGCTCACTCTTAAATCTGCAATTTCAACTCTCGTTTCAAAATACGGCGAACTTAATAATGGTATAAATGACTATACAAACGGAGTTGCTCAAATTTTTGATGGCTACGGTGCTTTATATAACGGAGCTGTTCAGTCCGCACAAGGCTCTGCAAAGCTTTATAATTCAACAAGCCAACTTGTAAAAAATACGCTTAAGCTTTATGACGGAACAAAGCAGTTGAACTCCGGTGCAACAGAGCTTTTAGACGGTACAAATGAATTTTATGACAAAGCAAAGGATTTGAACTCGACGGTTGAAGATAAAATAAACAAAACAGCAGATGATATTACAGGCAAAAATGTTAAAGTAAAATCCTTCACATCGGATAAAAATACAAGTATCAACTCTGTTTTGTTTGTAATCAAAACAGATTCTATTGAGATACCGGAAGAAAAAACAACAGAAAAAATAACTGAAAAGCTGACATTTTGGCAAAAGCTGATTGCTCTTTTTAAAAAGTCATAAGTGAGAATAATAAACCTCAAAACAAAATGGAGAAACTTCGCAGAGAAGTTTCTCCATTTTAATGCTTTATTTTTTACTCATTTATTATCTTTTCAACATAATCGCTTACAACATCCAAAGCGCCATCAATTCCGACTTTAGAAGTGCTGATTACCAAATCGTAATAACGGGAATCGCCCCATTTTTCTTTAGAATAATAATTATGGTAGGTTTTCCTCTTATTATTATTCTTAATAATCATATCCTCAACTTTAAGTGGGTCAAGATGTTCGATTGAGGCTATTCTTTCCATTTTATGATGCATATCGGATGTTACAAACACTTTAATTAAGCAATCGTAATCTCTCAAAACATAACTTGCACATCTACCGAGAACAACAAATGATTCGCCGGCATCTGCTCTTTCTTTCAAAAAATCAAATTGCATTTGTGCAATTGTATCTTCAGGTGAATTGCTGTGTCCGTCAACAGACCTTGAAAGCCAAATATTGCGTGCTTTTTCATCATATTTCTTTAATTCATCGAGATTAAGATTTTTTTCATTTGCAATTTGCTCAATTATATTCTTATCATAAAACTTAATGCCTAATTTTTTTGCAAGCTGTTCAGCGATAGCTCTTCCGCCTGAACCGTATTCTCTGCCGATAGAAATTATAAACTGCTGTTTCATAATTAACACCCCATTAGAAATATCTGAATTTAATTACAACCATAGCGATTACAAGAACTATTGCTGTTGCAGGAATTGCAGTTTTGCAATATTTTCCCCAGCCAACCGGGTGACCTGCTTTTGAAATAACCGATGTGCCGACAACATTAGCCGAAGCACCGATAGGAGTAGCACTGCCACCAATATCAGTACCGATAGAAAGTGCATATGCCAAAACCGATAAATCCGCACCGGCAGTAGTTGCTGCCAAGCTCTTGATAACAGGCACCATAGTTGCGGCAAACGGAATATTATCAACAAATGCACTTGCAATTGCTGAAATCCACATAATAATGAGTACCATTGCAAATACATTGCCACCGCAAACTTTTTCGATAAATGACGCAATCATTTCAAGTACGCCTGTTTGCTCAAGTCCGCCTACTACAATGAATAAGCCGATGAAGAAAAGAAGTGTTTTATAATCAACTTTTTTAAGTATAAAGCCAATATGCTTAATTGATGTAAGAAGAGTAATGAGTGCTATTGCCACACCGATAAATGCTACTGTCAATCCCGTTTGTGCGTGGGATACAAGAAGCACAATTGCAATAATAAAAATAACAGTGCTTACAATGAAATCTTTTTTATTTTCAATTGCGTCGCTAGGATTAGGAAATGTTGAAGGGTCAACTTTTTCATTCTTATTTGCTGAAAGCTCCTTTTTAAATGCAAAGAAGAAAAATACAATAATTGCAATAAGCGCTATACCGGCAATAAGCCCTGTATTTGTAAGGAAGTCAGCAAAGCTGTAACCAAGTGCTGTACCGATAATGATATTTGGCGGATCACCGCACATTGTAGCCGAACCGCCGAGATTAGCACAAAAGATTTCTGCTAAAACCATTGGTACAGGGCTGAATTTAAGAAGTTGTGAAAGTTCAACAGTTACTGCCGCAAGGAAAAGGATTACGGTAATACTGTCAATAAACATTGAAAGAACCGCACTCATAATCATAAAAGTTACAAGTATAGGCATAACTTTATACTTTACGGCTTTTGCAATAGTAAGGCAAAGCCAGCGGAAAAATCCCGCTTTCGCCATACCTTCAACCATAACCATCATACCGGCAATGAAAATTATTGTTGCCCAGTTAATACCGCTTGAGCTTTCATTGACTTGCCCCGATGTATGCCAAAATTCAAGGGTAAATATACTTTTTACATTAAGTGTTTCCATTATCGCACTCGGACTTTTCATACAAATCGCAAATACAATAACAATAGTTGCAAGTCCACAACCGAGTGTTACCCAATGCCTTGGGATTTTATCCATAATAATAAGTGCAAACATAAGCACAAAAATTACTATGGCAAAAATTTGTGATACCATTTTTCTGCCTCTTTTCTAAATAATAAAATTATTATAGTAACTTAATAATCATTTTTCAAGTGATAATCCGATTTTTTGTCAAAAAAGTACACTCCTTACATAAAAATAAGGAGTGCGTTTTTTAATCTTCGTTATTTTCTTCTTGCGGATGTACTTCAACCCTGATTTCGTGAGTCATAAACTGGTCTGCTTTAACAATGGTTACAGTAAGATTTTTATAATCGAATGTGTAACCGGCTTCAGGAATAATGCCTGTAACTTCAGTAATCCAGCCGTTAACAGTTGTTACATCAAGTTCTTCTTCATCATCAAGTTTAAAATACTCTCTGAAATCATCAAGTGACGCTGTGCAAAGAACTTTATATACATTGTTTCCTATTTTTTGGAATTCATCAATTTCTTCATCACGCTCATCCCAAATCTCGCCCACTATTTCTTCAAGAATATCTTCCATAGTAACAATACCTGATGTTTCACCGTATTCATTTACCACAACTGCTAAATGATTATGGTCAGTCTGCATATCTTTAAATAAAACATCAAGGCTTACTGTTTCAGGAACAAAAACAGGATCGTGAAGAATTGATTTTAAGTTAAAATTGCTTTCATCACGCTTTAATAAATAATCACAAGTATGCAAAATGCCGATAATTTTATCAGAATTATCCTCATATACCGGGATACGCGAATAACCCTCTTCTTCAATAATATTTACGATTTTATCATCACCAGCATTTACAGGTATACTTATAACCGATTTGCGAGGTGTCATAACATCTTCGGCAGTCATTTTATCAAGCTTAAATACATTTTTAATATATTTAATATCATCATGATCAAGCGAACCTTCATCTGCACCCGCATCAAGCATAAGTACAATATCTTCCTCTGACACCGGCTCTTCCTTTTCGTGCGGGTCAATACCCACAATTCTAAGTACAGCATTAGTAGATACAGTTAAAAACCAAATTATCGGTTTAAGCACAGCAATTAAAAACGAAATAACACCGCAAACCGAATTTGCAAGTTTTTCCTTATGCTTCATTGCTATTCGCTTTGGCACAAGCTCACCAAAAATAAGGGTAAAATATGAAAGTATAAGTGTAATTACCACTACCGCTACCGTATTTACTATTTTAGTATTATCGGCAGATAAATTAAATGCCTTTGCAATTACAGCAGATAAACGCTCGGCAAAATTATCGGCAGCAAAAGCCGAACCAAGAAATCCTGCAAGGGTTATGCCGATTTGAATAGTTGACAGAAATTTAGTAGGCTCTTCAATAATTTTAAGCATTTTTACAGCTTTTTTGTTTCCGTCTTCGGCAAGCGACCTAACCTTTTTTTCATTAAGAGAAATAACAGCTATTTCGGTAGCTGCGAAAAAGGCATTTAAAGCAATAAGTATAATTTGTAATATAATCTGTTTAACCATTTAAAGTAAATTTCCTCCGAAATATTATTTCTTTGCCCAAACACTTAACTCAAGTATACCATCCTTACTGCCTGAAAGGAAAAGAATGTCACCCTGCCTAAATGTATACTTTGGTGAAATAACATCATTTACATTTCCGTCATTTTCAATAGCTATAATGTTAAGGCCGAAACGCTTACGCAAATTGACTTCCTCAACAATTTTATCAATCATTTTATCAGGCACATTCATTTTAGATACATTGATTTTCTCACTAAGCTGAACAAAATCAAGCATTCTTTCAGTTTTAAGCCTGCTTGCAAGGCGAATTGCCATATCTTTTTCAGGAAAAACCACTTCAGCACCAAGCTTTTCAAGAATTACACCATGCTCACTGCTCATAGCTTTTGAAATAACTTTAGGCACACCCATTGATACAAGATTAAGTGTAGTTAAAATAGAAGTATCCATATGTTCACCAATACAAACAATTGCTACATCACAATTTTGAATACCTGTTTCAACAAGAGTTTTCTTTTCAAGATTTTTTACAATAAATGCATTTTCGGTATATTCTCTGATAGCACGCACCTTTTCTTCATTTCTGTCAAGTGCAATGATTTCCGAGCCTGATTCAGCCAAATCAATAGCCAAAGCCATACCGAATCTGCCTAAACCTACAATACCGTAAGTCATATTATCCTTTTTAGATTTATTAAACATAATTTCACCTTTATAAAAATTAACCGATAGAAATATTACCCTCGGGATAACACACCCTTTCCCCGCGTGAGAAATACCAAAGGGTTACTATCGTCATTGGGCCTAACCTGCCGATAAACATAATCAGCATTGAAAGAATTTTAGAAGCCGTTGAAATAGATGTAGTAATACCGGTCGAAACACCGACTGTTCCGTAAGCGGAAACAATTTCAAAAACAATATCCCTGATTTCAAGATTGGGTTCAAACAAAGACATTAAAAAAGTACCTGTTAAAACAACCGTTATGCCGAGAACGGTAATAACAGCAGCTTTTTTAAAAGCGTTTTTAGGAACTGCATATTTAAAAACTTTTTCGCTTTTATTGGTGGCTGATGATTTAATACCTTGAAACAAAACGAAAAGGGTACTAGTTTTAATACCGCCTGCGGTTGAACCCGGCGAAGCACCTATAAACATCAAAACCATCATTATTATAAGCCCTGCATTTGAAAAATTGCCTAGATTAAAAGTTGAAAAACCGGCTGTTCGTGCAGATACGCTGTTAAACAATGCACCAAGCCAGGTAATATTTTCCGTTAATTTCAGCATAATTGTACCGAAAACAATTAAAATCATACTGACTGTTAATACAACTTTTGAATGCATTGAAAGAGGTTTCCACCTAAACTTATTAGTTCTTGCCTCTTTAATAACATAAAAGCCTATACCGCCCAAAAATATCAAAACACAAGTAATAATATTTAGATATACATCATTCTTATATGCACTTAAGCTTTGAAAATTGCCTAAAATATCAAATCCGGAATTATTAAAAGCGGCAATTGAATGAAAAAGGCTGATACCGACCGCTTTAAAAAAGCTGAATTTTTTTCTAAAAGTAAAAAAACTGAAAAAAGCACCTAAAAGTTCAAAAGTCAGCGTTGTTAAAAATATTTCTTTTATAAAAGATACTATACCTTTACCTGAATCTAAATTAAGGGCTTCTTTAGTAATATTTCTGCTTTTCAGATTAAGCTTCTTCCCCATTGCTATTATAATTCCGGTTCCGAATGATGTTACACCAAGACCGCCGATTTGGATTAAAACAGCGAGAACACATCTGCCAAACGGAGTGAATGTGTTAGCCGGGTCAACGGTAATAAGACCTGTTACGCAAACAGCACTTGTAGCAGAATATAGTGAATCAATATATTTTAAATTAACACCTTCATTAAGACTTACGGGTAACATAAGAATAAAAGAGCCTAAAATAATTGTAACAGCAAAGCCGAAAGCAATAATTCTTGCCGGCGACTGTGATTTTATAAATTTTTTAAACTTCAAATTTACACCGTCTTTAATATATAATGATTTTATTATATAGCAATACACAATAATTGTAAAGTTTATTATCAAAAAAAACGCCTTCATAGCGAAAGCGTTTATTAACTGTAATTCATTTAGCGTAAATTGTACTTTTAAAAGCAGACTCAATATCCATTAAATTATTAAAAGTGTACCATGGGGCCTCGTTTTTAATCATATCAACCAAAGCAGGACATAAAGATTTGCTGATAATATATTTTTTTATTTCAAAAGAGTTGCGAATATCTTTTGTTAAATATGTATCGTTAAAAAGCTGAAAATCGGTCAAAAGCATAAATAC
>CAVLCX010000068.1:0-8058 GCA_963661525.1 bacterium | reverse complement strand
TATAAAGCTGATTGATATAATTTTCATTGCGCTGATAAAAAGCACCCTTGACTGCCCGGCATTAAACAAATCTGCAAACGCCGATGGAAATGCTTCGGTAATAACCGTACCGAAAATCATCAAAACAGCAGTATATATAATTCCGTATTTAATGCCTGCCTCTATCCTCTTTTTATTATACATTCCGTAAGCAAATGCAACAATCGGTGTAATTGCATCTCTCAAACCGAAAGCAAGAAACAAGACAAATTGCTGAACTTTATAAAACAAGCCATAAGCAGTCTGCGCACCGGCATTGAATTTCAAAATCAAATTCATTACATATACCATTGCCGACATCAAAGCCTGTGCAATAATTGCAGGAAGCCCTATTGCATAAATTTGCTTTATAATATGCAAATTCGGCTTCATATATTTAATTGAATGGTCAAATTCCTTATTACACTTCAAATTAAGAACCAAAAGCAAAGCGGCAGATATAATTTGACCTATTACCGTGGCATACGCCGCACCGTTTACACCCATTGGGGCAACCGGGCCGATACCGTATATCATAATCGGGTCAAGAATAATATTTATAACAGCACCCAAAATCTGCCCTATTGTAGAATAAACGGAACGCCCCGTTGCCTGCAATAATTTTTCAAATAAAGAAAAGAAAACTATTCCGAATGAATTTACACAGCATATTCTCAAATAATTTGTACCCATTTCAAGTACCTGCGCATTTGATGTTTGGGATGAAATGTAAGCCTTAACTCCGAAAATACCGAAAAGCAGGCAAATTACATAAATGATTATACCGAGAAACAGGCTGTTTCCCGCAACCATTGAAGCCTTTTTTCTGTTTAACTGCCCAAGTGTTCTTGCAAGAAGCGCATTTGCACCTACTCCCGTACCGATTGACAGTGCGACTATAAGCATTTGAATAGGAAAAACAAGTGTAAGCGCATTAAGAGCCTCTTCACTGCCGACTTTCATATTACCTACAAATGCGCTGTCTACAATATTGTAAACAGCCTGCAAAGCCATAGATAAAATCATAGGAATCCCCATACTTATCATCAGTTTATTTACAGGCATTTCCCTCATTTTATTATTTTCTTTCATTATAATAAAATCCTCCTTTTTCAAATAAAAAAGTGCATAACCGCCGCATAAGTTGGACTTACGCTGACAAGCTACACACTTTAAATAAAATATAAAAAAATAAAAAACGAGTAACAATAAACCGGATTTACGCTAATTGCTACTCGTTTGGTATATTATATTTCTTTAAAACGAAAAAGTCAAACAAAATTTTTCGGTACAAACAGATTTGACATATCTGCCCCTTCCAAATTCAAAAGTTGCACCTTTTTATCCAAGCCGCCTGCATATCCCGTCAAGCTGCCGCTTGTACCCACAACTCTGTGGCAAGGTATAATTATTGAAATCGGATTATGCCCCACTGCACCGCCGACTGCCTGTGCCGACATCGCAAATTGAAGTCGGTTATGAAATTATCCTTCGCACAAGCAATATGATTGCGCTTGACGGAGAAGTAATTTCAGGCAGTGCTACTGTTAACCAAGCGGCAATAACGGGCGAAAGCGTTGCAGTTAACAAAACCGTCGGTTCGCTTGTTTATGCAGGCACGGTTGTTGAAAGCGGTGAATGTGTTGTTCGTGTGACGCAGGTTAACGGAAGCGGAAAATATGACAGAATCGTGCAAATGATTGAAGATTCGGAAAAGCTAAAATCTTCACTTGAAAACAAAGCGTCAAACCTTGCCGACAGGCTCGTTCCTTTCAGCCTGTTCGGAACAATATTTACTTATATGATAACGCGAAATGTAACAAAAGCATTATCCATACTTATGGTTGATTATTCGTGCGCATTAAAATTAACTATGCCCGTTGCTGTTTTATCCGCCATCAATGAATGCAGTAATTATAATTTAACGGTTAAAGGCGGAAAATACCTTGAAGCTTTATCAAAAGCCAATGTGATTGTGTTTGACAAAACAGGCACTCTTACAAATGCACAGCCAAAAGTTGCAAGCATTATTACATTTGCAAATAATGATAAAACAGAAATGTTACGCCTTGCCGCCTGCCTTGAAGAGCATTTTCCTCATTCGGTGGCAAACGCAGTAGTAAACGAAGCAAAATTCCAGGGGCTTGACCACGATGAGCGCCATTCAAAAGTTGAATACATTGTTGCACACGGAATATCAAGCCTTGTTGACGGTGAAAAAGTTGTTATAGGCAGTTCGCATTTTGTATTTGAAGACGAAAAATGCACAATACCGCAGGATGAAAAAGAAAAATTTGATTCTGTTTCGGATGAATATTCACATCTTTATATGGCAATCAATCAAAAACTTGTTGCAGTAATTTGCATTGAAGACCCGATTAAAGATAATATCCAAGAAACTCTTAACGATTTAAGAAAAACGGGAATTGAAAAAATTGTTATGATGACAGGTGACAGTGAGCGCACCGCAAAAGCAGTTGCCCAAAAGCTTGGGATTGACGAATATTATTCGGAAGTAATGCCTGAAGACAAGGCAAAGTATATAGAAGAAATGCAAAAGTGCGGCAATAATGTAATTATGGTGGGTGACGGAATAAACGACTCCCCTGCACTTTCAAAAGCCGATGTGGGCATAGCAATAAGCTGCGGTGCGGCAATTGCAAGGGAAATAGCTGATATTACCGTTTCAAGCGATGATTTGCAGGCACTTGTAACGCTTAAAGAAATAAGCAATCTTTTAATGGCGAGAATAAGGGCAAATTACCGCTCAATTATGTCATTTAACACCGCTTTGATTATTTTGGGTATTATGGGCGTAATTCCGCCTACAACCTCGGCATTTTTGCACAATATGTCTACCCTTACATTTACACTCAAAAGTATGACTAAACTTCTAAAATAAAAAAAACAACCGGACTTTAAAATCGTTTTAAGGTCCGGTTGCTCTTTTATTATGATTTTTTCCAATCGTTTATTGCTTTTGTTATTCGGCGGTCAATATCAATTCTTGTATTTTTACATTCTTTTGAATGTTTTTTTGAACTCTTAAACGCAATAGTTACAAAAAGTGATGAACCGACGGGAAGCATTGTTTTAATCAGCCCTTCAGGGAATACAAAATGTGTACCGTGCTTATAAACTACCGCTTCAACTTCACAATCGTGTGCCTTATCTGAAAGGCGCCTTTCCATTCGGCGCACATATTTTGCCGCATCCCACAAAACATCATCTTCTGCCCCAATCATTAAGAGCTTTCCTTTTATGTTTTCGATTTTAATAAACTCATCTTCGCTGATAGGATGTGCTTTTTCGGAATCGTCAAATATTTTGCGTGACGCAATCATACTGCCCATTTGCTTACATTCCTCTTTCATCACCTGCCAATACTTTGGGTGCTGATAGCAAAATGGCATATAAGGCAAAGGCTTACCGTTATAAGAAAACAGTGATTCACCCTCAATCGGCCATTCTTTACAGCCGTCTTTTTCGCCCTGCATAAAGCCCTGCCATACAAAATCACTTGCAGTCATAGCTATTGTAAGCGAAATATTTGAAAACATTGACGCCGCCACAAGAGCCAAAGTACCCGTGGTTGACGCACCTGCAATACCTATTTTTTGATTACCGTGCAAATTAAGCCAAGATACAGCTTTTTCAATACGCTCTAACGGGTAATTATGATGCCCATAATCTTTTTTACCCGGTGACATAGTCAGCACATTCACACCGAATTCAGTAAGCCATTTAACTGCCGAGCGTGCCATATAATCCTCCGGGTCATCGCCAAGCATTGCAATTATTGCACAATTTGAAAGGGATAAATAATGAAAAAATACAATTTTGTTATCAATTTGGCTATTCAATTACTGCTTAATATAGTATGCATATTTTTAATCTGCAAATATGTAATCAGTACAGCCATTCCGATTGAATTATACATAGGTTTTCCTAATAATTTATATCTCACTTTTATGGGATATACAGCAGTTACAATGTTAGTCATTTTTGCTGTGGTAACAATCATTTGCATAATTACAGGCTTTTTAAAAATTAAAAACAGCGAATTTGAAAAAAGTGATAAAAAGCCGCTTTATATTATCCCGCTTGCCAAAGCAGGATATTTAGAAAAATTTTATAATGATAATGATGTAACAATAAAGCTTTTATGCACATATCAGCAGGCAAATTATAAATTTATAAACGATAAATTTGAAAAATTGAGTGAAAATGATTATTCATTTAAAAATAAAGAAGAAAAGGATAACTACACCCTTTATTACGAAGCCGGTGATAATTCATCAAGCTATGCTTTAACCGTAATTAAAGGTGATTACAGATACATTGCAATTTTTGAATGTGAAAACACTTCAGAAAATTCATATTCCGTTGATGATTTTGTAAGCGACAGCTTAAATGTTTATAACGAATGGTGCAGTTTAATACCGGTAAGAGCCTTTTCTCCTCACACTATGACCCTGAAACTGTTGAATGGTTTATGTCAATCATATAAATCTTTTACACTTGAAATATAAAGTAAAGGAATATATAATTATTTCATAAAGCATAATGAAAGGCTATGAAATAATATGACTTTACAGCAGCTTAAATATTTCGTAACTGTTGCCGAATGTAAAAATATAACATCAGCGGCAGAAAAACTGTTTATATCCCAGCCAAGCTTAAGTGCGGCGATACACAATTTTGAAAAGGAAATGGGTGTTACCGCATTTGCGCGCACAAACAAAGGAATTAAAATTACCCGAGAGGGTGAAGAATTGCTTTCATATGCGCGCAATTTGCTTGAACAGGCTGATATTATGAAAGACAGATTTTGCAAGGATACAAACAGAAAGCCGAAACTTAGCGTATCGTGCCAGCATTATTCCTTTGCTGTAAATGCATTTGTAGATGTTGTAAACAAATATGACGCAGACGAATATAATTTCATTTTGCGTGAAACTCAAACAGGCGAAATCATTGATGATGTGGCAAACAACAAAAGTGAAATCGGCGTATTGTTTTTATCAAGCCAAAATGAAGAAGTGCTTACAAAACTTTTTAAGAAAAACGATTTGGTATTTGACGAAATATTTGAAGCTTCACCGCATATATTCATCAGCAAAAACCACCCGCTTGCAAGCAAAGATACAGTTGAACTTGATGAACTCAAGCCATATCCGTATTTGGTATATGAGCAAGGCGAGCGCAATTCGTTTTATTTCAGCGAGGAGTTTTTAAGTGTGCTTGATATGCCGAAAAGCATACAGGTGCGTGACCGTGCAACTCTGTTTAACCTTGCAATAGGGCTAAACGGATTTACAGTAAGCTCGGGTGTTATTGATAAAGAGCTGAACGGTGAAGATATTATTGCAAAGCCGCTGAACATTGATGCAAATATGCGTATCGGGCTTATTAAAAAGAAAAACATTATGCTTTCAAGATATGCGCTGGCATATATTGAATCAATAAAGAAATGCATATCCATAGGTTAAACCTATGACAAACCGTATATTATATGTATTATACAAAACATAAATGATGTGTTAAACTGTACTCAACAAATAACCGGGAGGCAAATCAAATGAGTACATTAAAAACACCTTTTAAATATGATTTTGTAGGCAGTTTTTTAAGGCCGCAGGCATTAAAAGACGCGAAGAACAAATACAAAAATAACGAAATTTCAAAAGAAGAATACGATAAAACCGTAAATGATGAAATCACCAAGCTTGTAAAAAAGCAAAAGGAACTTGGCTACCACGCAATTACCGACGGTGAATTCAGAAGAACATTTTGGCACCTTGATTTTATGTGGGGATTTGGCGGAGTTGAGCATGAGGATACCGGAAACGGAGTTCCTTTTAATGCCGAACTTGCAGTGCTTGATGATACATATTTGGTAGGAAAAATTGAAGCAAAGCCACATCCTTTTGTAGAATATTTTAAATTTTTAAAGCAATTTGAAGACGAAAATACAGTTGCAAAATACACAATTCCTGCACCTGCACAAACATACTTGCAGTTTATTGTGCCTGCAAATATTGAAAGCACACGCAAATATTACCCTACAAATGAGGAGTTAATAGCTGACCTTGCAGCAGCATATAAAGATGTAATAAAGCAATTTTATGATGCAGGATGCCGCAATTTGCAGCTTGATGACTGCTCTTGGTGTTCTGTAATCGGTGAAAATGCAAATGCCGATGTATTCGGATTAAGTGCAGATGAATTTAAAAAGCAGTTATTAACTGTAAACAACCTTGCACTTGAAGATAAGCCGGATGATATGGTAATCACATCACACATTTGCCGAGGAAATTACCATTCCACCTTCTTTTCAAGCGGTGGTTATGCACCGGTTGCAGATTATGTATTTGCGCAGGAAAATGTTGACGCGCTGTTTCTTGAATATGATGATGAACGCAGCGGCGATTTTGCACCGCTTGCTAAAGTTTCAAGTGACAAGCAGGTAGTTTTGGGGCTTATCACCACAAAATCGCCAAAACTTGAAAATAAAGAAGCTATTATTGCAAGAATAAACGAAGCTGCAAAGTACATCCCTATTGAAAGACTTTGCTTAAGCCCGCAATGCGGCTTCGCATCATGCGAAATCGGCAACAAGCTTACAGAAGATGAGCAATGGGCAAAGCTTAAACTTGTTAAGGAAATTGCAGAAGAAATTTGGAAATAAAAATAAATATAAAGTTATAGAAAAATAGCTTGGACATTGAGTCCAAGCTATTTTTATTCTACATCATACCGCTGTTTTTAAAATGGAGTTCACGCATACCCTCCACCTCATCACATATAGGTTTCAAATTACAGGCAGAGCAATCAAAATTTATACCCTGCATAATATGATTAAGCGTTTTGGTGATTTCGCTGTTTTTTTCCGCAACCGAAATTAAGAGTGAATAATCAAAATCTTCAGCTGTTACAAACACGGTTTTCACATTTTTTACGCTTTTATTTTCAAGGAATTTTGAATTTAAAAGATTGCCTATTCTTTCAAACGATATTCCCTTTTTTATTGCACTTTTAGAAACTCTGACTATTTCCTTTTGCTCTTCGGATGAAGTGCGTATCATATAGCCAAGCGGAAAATAGTGATATTTAACATATTCAATTTTACGAATAAGATTATATGTCTTTTGCTCATCATCAACATCATCAATTTGAATTATTGACACACGGCAAAATTTCCTATTATTTTTAATCTCTTTTAATTCATTGCCGATAACTGCCGTTTCACTGTTTTCTATCGGCTTTGAAGTTACAAGGTTAAAGCCTATTCCGTTAAGCTCAAAGGCTGTATCCCTTTGCAAAACTATGTGGCTTATACCGGTATCCTCCCACTGTTTTGCAGGATTGAAATGATAGGAATTTTTATTATGCTGTGAAAAAGCATCTTCGCATTTTGATATAAGTTCGTCAAAAAAGTTCATAACAATTATAAAATGCCGATTTTTTCAAGTGCTTCGGCAGTGCCTTTAACTATATTTGAATCATCAGGAAGTTTTGTGATATTTTTACCCTCAATATCATAAACTGCAAGGTTTGAATCAACAGGAATGTATGACAACACTTCAATACCGTTTGTATCAATAAGTTTAATTACGCTTTCATCAGGAATACGGTTAAGAATTGCACCGATTTTATCATACATCACAAGCTTATCGGCAACATCTTTGATGGTGTTAATAACCTGTGTGCCTTTTTTACTTGCGTCAGATACAAGAAGAAGGTGTGTAACTTTTTCCATAACTCTGCGGTTAATCTGTTCAATTCCGGCTTCGCCGTCAATTACAACATAATCAAAATCACCACTGATAAGATTGATTACTTCCTTAAGATAAGTATTGATTTTACAGTAGCAGCCTGCACTTTCAGGCCTGCCGACTGCGATAAAAGCGAAACCGTCTGTTTCAACTATTGCATCAAATATTTTATATCTTGCATCGCCCAAAAGTTCAATAGCGGTTTTTGTTTGCCCGTCTTCAACAGTTTCCACTATCTCTTTTCGAATATCATCAATAGTAG
>CAVLCX010000067.1:4730-8123 GCA_963661525.1 bacterium | reverse complement strand
CCTCTAAGCCAATCGCACCAAGCGTCAACACCCTCGCCCGTTTTAGCGGAAATAAAGAAAATTTCAGCTTTTGGATTAAGCTTTTTAATTCTTTCAACCACAGCGTCATCATCAAAATCAAAAACACTTTTTGCATCAATTTTATTGATAAGAACTGCATCGCAGATTGAAAACATAAGCGGATATTTAAGCGGTTTATCATCACCTTCAGGCACTGATAAAATCATTGCGTTTTTAACCGAACCTGTATCAAATTCCGCCGGGCAAACAAGATTTCCTACATTTTCAAGCACAACAAGGTCAAGTTCATCTGTGCCGAATTCGTTAATTCCCTGTTCTGTCATTCCGGCATCAAGGTGGCACATTCCGCCCGTGTGAAGCTGAATTGATTTAACACCTGTATCAGCAATTGCTTTGGCATCAACAGAAGAATCAATATCTGCTTCCATAACGCCTATTTTCATTTCATCCTTAAGGCGTGAAATAGTAGCTTTAAGCGTGGTGGTTTTGCCGGAACCCGGTGAAGACATAAGGTTTAAAAGAAAGGTATGTTCCTTTTTAAGTCTTGCCCTTACCCTGTCGGCCTCCTTATCATTGTTTTCAAAAACACTCTTTTTAATTTCTATTACTTTAAATTCGTCCATATATAAACTCCTTATGAAAGTTTTAAAATTACCTCATCGCGATTTAATTTGCACTTTCTTGCGTTTTCATTATGAGGAACTGTACGAAGAATTTTACCGTTATAACGGGATACAAGATAATCACACTTATTTCCGTCAATATCAAGCGACTCAAGCGAATATTTTTCTGCAAGAGGTACTTGCTTTTTAAGATTTGACTTTTCTGTAAGCGCACCGGTCGGGCAAAGGCTTACACAAAGTCCGCAGTTGGTACACTTTGTTTGGTCAAGCGGGAGTGCAAAAGCAGGTGTAACGCTCGTTTTGAAGCCACGGCCTAAAAGACCGAGTACACCGAGTTCTTCAACCTCACGGCAAGAACGAACACAAAGACCGCAAAGAATACATTTAGCAGTATTTCTTTCAATAAACGAATTTGCATCCTTGGTATATTTTTGCGGCATTTCGCCTGCAAAACGCTCCGGATGAATATCGTACCTCTGCGCGACATTCAAAAGCTTACACTTGAAATATTCGCGGCATCCGCATTCAAGGCATCTTTCAGCTTCCTTTTGCGCCTGCGATACAGTAAGGCCGAGTGAAACTTCATCAAAGCAAGCCTTTCTCTTTTCGGCAGGTAAAACTTCGGCAACTATCTGTGCCTCTTTAGTTTTGCCTGAAAAATCAATTTTATCCTCATCACGCTTGCTGATATAAGGCTCTGTAAAATCAAGCTTTTCGCCCTTTAAATATGCGTCAACAACTTTTACACACTTGTCAGCTTCGCCGATTGCGGCAATAGCAATTGATGCACCCTTGTTAGTAGCGTCACCGATTGCAAATACACCGTCAAGATTTGTAAGAAATGTATCTTCATCGGCAGATATTGTTCCTCTTTGTGTAAGTTCAACAGTATCTTTAAAATCATCTGAATCAAGCTTCTGGCCGATTGCCATAATTACACTGTCAAGTTCAAGATATTCCGTCTTACCCTCAATAGCAACCGGGCGTCTTCTGCCTGATGCGTCAGGCTCACCGAGTTCCATAAGCTGAAGTGTCATACCGCTTACTTTTCCGTTTCGTGCGTGAATTTCAAGCGGATTTGTAAGGAATTTATATGTAACTCCCTCTTCCTTGGATTCCTTAATTTCAATTTCTTCGGCAGGCATTTCCTTTTCGGTTCTTCTGTAAATTACATAAACCTCTTTTGCGCCAAGGCGAACAGCAGTTCTGCAAGCGTCCATAGCAGTGTTACCGCCGCCGCAAACAGCAACTTTTTTGCCTATTTCAACAGGTTCACCCTGAATAACACTTCTGAGGAAATCTATACCGCCGTATACACCTTGTGCATCTTCACCCTTAACTCTCATCGGGATTGATTTCCAAGCACCCGGAGCAAGAATAACCGCGTCATTCACACTCTTGAGATTTTCAATAGTAATATCACGGCCAAGCTTAACATTGTTGCAAAGGCGAACACCTGTTTTTTCAATAATCTTGATTTCACTGTCAAGAACTTCCTTTGGTAAACGGTATTGCGGAATACCGTATCTGAGCATACCACCCATTTTATCCATCATATCAAAAACAGTTACTTCGTGGCCGAGCTGTGCAAGGTAATATGCAGCAGTAAGACCGGCAGGGCCACCGCCCACAATTGCAACCTTTTTGCCTGTTTTTTCTGCTGTTTCAGGAATGTAGCTGTCGCCTTTTAAATCAAGGTCGGCAGCAAAGCTCTTAAGCTGAACTATATTTATAGGTTCATCAACCTTTCCTCTTCTGCACGCCTTTTCACAAGGGTGCGGGCATACTCTGCCGATAGATGCAGGAAGCGGAATTTTGTTTTTAATAAGCTTTAATGCCGAGTCAAATTCACCGTTTGCAATAAGACCTACATAACCCTGGCAATCTGTATTTGCAGGGCATGCAAGCTGGCACGGTGCAATGCAGTCGCCGTCATGGGCGGACATTAAAAGCTCCATAGCAATTTTTCTTGATTTAACAACTCTTTCACTTTCGGTATTTATTACCATTCCATCACTTACTTTTGCCGAGCAAGAGCGAAGAAGCTTCGGTATACCCTCTGCCTCTACAACACAAAGTCCGCAAGCACCGTAAACTTCAACTGCTTCATCATAGCAAAGGGTAGGAATATAAATTCCGTTTTGCCTTGCCGCTTCAAGAATAGTACTGCCGGCAGGAGCAGTGATTTCCTTACCGTTAATAGTTAATTTTAAGTTTTCCATTTTATCTGCTCCCTCCTTACTTTCTTACTACTGCGCCAAAGCGACATGTAGCAATACATTTACCGCATTTAATACATTTGTTTACATCAATTGCGTGTGCTGATTTAACTTCGCCTGATATTGCATTTACAGGACAATTTCTTGCGCAAAGTGTACAGCCCTTACATTTATCTTTATCAATAGAATATTCAATAAGTGATGAACATTCGCCCGCAGGGCATTTTTTTTCGTTAATATGTGCTTCATATTCATTACGGAAATATTTAATAGTAGTTAATATAGGATTCGGCGCAGTTTGGCCCAAGCCGCAAAGCGCACCGTCTTTAATTCCGTAGCAAAGCTCTTCAAGAAGCTCAACATCACCGTCTTGCCCCTCACCGTTTGTAATTCTTGTAAGAATTTCAAGCATTCTCTTTGTACCGATACGGCAGTGAATGCATTTGCCGCAGCTTTCCTTTGCAGTAAAGTCAAGGAAGAATTTAGCCATACCAACCATGCATGTACCTTCATCCATTACAACCATACCG
>CAVLCX010000067.1:0-4720 GCA_963661525.1 bacterium | reverse complement strand
ACCCATAATTGCACCTGTTGCACCGAGTGCCTTGTAATCAATTACGGTATCAATAAGTTCGGCAGGAATACAGCCGCCGGACGGGCCACCCATCTGCACAGCCTTAAACGCCTTGTCACCCTTCATTCCGCCACCAATATCAAATATAACATCACGAAGAGTTTTACCCATAGGAATTTCAACAAGTCCGCTTCTTTTAACTTTACCTGTTACAGCAAATACTTTTGTACCCTTTGAACCTTCGGTACCCATACTTGCAAAAGCTTCGCCTCCGTTATTTATAATCCAGCTTACATTTGCAAAGGTTTCAACATTGTTGATGTTTGACGGTTTTCTCCAATAACCGCTTTGTGCCGGAAACGGAGGTTTTAACCTCGGCATACCTCTGTGGCCTTCAAGTGATTCAATAAGTGCTGTTTCCTCACCGCAAACAAATGCGCCTGCACCTGCTTTAATAGTCATTTTACAGCTGAAATCTGTACCGAGGATGTTATCACCCAAATAACCTGCTTCGGTTGCCTGCTCAATAGCTCTTTCAAGCCTTTTAATAGCAAGAGGATATTCGGCTCTGACATATACTACCGCATTTTTTGCACCGATTGCATATGCGCCGATAAGCATACCTTCAATAAGAGTATGCGGGTCAGATTCAATTACAGCCCTATCCATAAATGCACCCGGGTCACCCTCATCCGCATTACAAATAAGATATTTTTCTTCACCCTCGCTCTGCCTTGCCGCATTCCACTTAAACCAAGTCGGGAAGCCTGCACCGCCGCGGCCTGCAAGGCCTGATGTTTTGATGACTTCAATAACATCCTCCGGCGTCATTTCATTGAGAACTTTTTTAATTGCAGTATAACCGTCAGCCTGAATAAAATCATCAATTTCATCAGGATTGATAATACCGCAATGGCGAAGAGCAATACGAGTTTGCTTATTTAAAAATTCTTTATCTTCATCAGATACAAGAAGTGGGGCAATTGCATTTTCATCCCCTGTTTTTGCATATTCCGCAATTTTCTTTGCGTCATTTTCTGTTACACGAACAAGGCGTTTTACTTCCTTTGCGTCTTCATAAATATCAACAATAGGTTCAAGGTAGCACATACCTATACAACCTGCAATGGTAAGCACGGCTCCGTTTAAGTCTTCCTTTAATAATGCCTGCCTTACTTTTTCGGCACCCGCTGCAATACCGCAAGAACCTTCACCTACAACAATTTTCATCATTCTGCCTCCCTCAATTCTTTAAGTATTTTCTTTGTTTTTTCAGGAGTGAGTGAGCCGTATGTATTCTCGTTAATCATCATAACCGGTGAAAGAGAACAACATCCGAGGCAGGCAACACACTTAAGTGAAAATAATCCGTCTTCGGTGGTTTCACCGTCTTCAATTCCAAGTTCATCCTTAATAGTTTGCAATATAAGTTCACTTGAATTAACATGGCAGGCAGTACCCTGGCAAAGCATAATAAGATACTTGCCCACAGGAGTCAGGCGAAATTGGGTATAAAATGTTGCAACACCCATAATTTCACTTTCTGCAATGCCTGTCCTTTCACTTATATAAATAATTGCGTCTTTCGGCAAATAGCCGTAAATTTCCTGAGTTTTTTGTAATATGGTAATCAGTGAGCCTTTAACCTTAGCAAGTTCATCAAGAACTCCCTCTATTTGCTTGAGGTCAATCTTCTGTTCCACAAAAACACCTCCGTAAGTTAATATATGCCGACAAAAAGCGGCAAAATTCTCGGTTTAAAGATTAAACAGTAATATAATACAGTATTAAATCAATTCTTGCAAGCTTATATTTAAAATTAAATACTTATTTAATATATTATTAGTTTATGCTAATTATAAAGCATATTTTTCTACTGCTTTTGCAACCCCGTCTTCACCGTTGGAGCTTGTAATAAACTTTGCGTGGCTTTTACATTCATCTGTACCGTTTTCCATAGCAAATGAATATTTTGCAAAATCAAGCATCGGGCAATCATTTCCCGCATCACCGAAAGTCATTACTTCATCTGCCCCAATTCCCATATTTTTACATATTCCCAAAACAGCACTGCCTTTATTTGCAGTCGGTGATGTAGCTTCAACCGTACCCGGCAAGCTTGAGCATACATCAAGTCCGAATTCTTCAAGCTTTGCACTTATGTTTTCAAGCGTTTCTTCATACACACCGTAAAATGTTATCTTTTCCATTCCTTTTCCGTCTTTTGCCATAAAATCCAAAAGCGATTCATACCC
The DNA here is from genome assembly GCA_963661525.1 of bacterium. Lineage (GTDB taxonomy): Bacteria > Bacillota > Clostridia > Oscillospirales > Acutalibacteraceae > Eubacterium_R. Next base: position 2,465 of record CAVLCX010000067.1, on the reverse strand, counting down.
GTCCATTGTTTTGGTGGCTTCATCAATAAATTTTTGCGGCAAATTCATATTTTGAAAAAGGCTTTCCGTTCCAAGCTGATAGCAGCTTCTTCCGTTTGCATAAATTTCAAAAAACACATTTTCACCCAAAAAATGCTTTACTATTTCTTTGGCTTTTTCATACGGTATAAGGTCGGCGTGAAAAACTTTTTCTTCATTTCTGTCATACACGCACGCACCGTTTGAATAAATAATATAATCAACAAAAGGTACTTGGCTGATAACATTATCAATCAGTGCCATAGGTCTGCCTGTGGCAACTGCAAGCCTTATACCTTTATCGTGTGATGATTTGAGCGCATCATATGTTCTTTCGGTTACTGTTAAATGGTCAGGTGCCATAAGTGTACCGTCAAGGTCGGTAGCAATAAGTTTAATGCTCATTTTTATCTCCTAATAATATATAAATTATCCTTATTGCATTATAGCATCAAACTCAATATTTTTCTATACTGTATTTTACACAAAGACTATACACCAAAGCACAAAAAAATTGTGTACCAAGCATCAAAACAGCCCACATTTCATCAAACTGAAAGCAGGCAATTTTATCACTGTTATTATAAATTTCAAAGCCTTTGAAAATATTGATTTTCACATCTAAATTTACAAAATCCACCCTCTTTGTTATAACTTCAAAAAGCCTTTTAATCTTAATCTTCATTTTTATAATTCTTATGATTTTATTTATCAAACCTTTCATCATATAATTTTATGCGGCAAAATTATTTAAAATGCAAATATGTATATAGTGTATAAATATTATATACTTTTACTTTCATTTGGCATTTTTATACTCATTTTCAACTTTTTGCATGAAATTTGCGTATACTTATACATTTTTATTTGACAATGTGTATCATAACTGTTATAATATCTCTTGTGCCAAGGGCGGCACATTTCGGAGTTTAATTTCAATATTTTTGGTATTATACTCTGTTTTTTTGCGTAAAATTATATTAAAACTACGGAGGTTTTAGTAATGAAGTATTCAGAGAGGGTACTCGAAGAGTTAAAGAAAAACAATCCTTATCAGTCTGAATTTATCCAGGCTGCAGCAGAAGTTCTCGAATCACTTTCACCTGTTGTTGATAATGACCCAAGATATGAAAAAGCAGGTCTTCTTGAAAGACTTGTTGAGCCGGAAAGAACAATTATGTTCCGTATTCCTTGGGTTGATGATAACGGCGAAGTTCATGTAAACCGCGGTTACCGTGTTCAGTTCAACTCCGCTATCGGCCCATACAAGGGTGGTTTAAGGCTTCACCCAAGCGTTAACCTTTCAATCATTAAGTTTTTAGGTTTTGAGCAGATTTTCAAAAACAGCCTTACAGGCCTTCCAATCGGCGGTGCCAAGGGCGGTTCTGACTTTGACCCTAAGGGTAAGAGCGATATGGAAATTATGCGTTTCTGCCAGGCATTTATGAATGAACTTTACAAATATGTCGGCGCTGACGAAGATGTTCCGGCAGGCGATATCGGTACAGGCGCTCGTGAAGTAGGTTATCTTTACGGTCAGTACAAAAAACTTACCAACAGAAGTGAGGGTGTTCTCACAGGTAAGGGATTAAGCTTCGGCGGTTCACTTGCAAGAACCGAAGCTACCGGTTACGGCCTTGTTTATATTACAGAGGAACTTTTAAAAGACCACGGTAAAAACATTAAGGATGCAAGAATTGCTGTTTCAGGTTCAGGTAATGTTGCAATCTATGCAATTGAAAAAGCCGAGCAGCTTGGTGCAAAAGTAATTTCTTGCTCTGATTCGTCAGGCTATATCATTGATGAAAACGGTATTGATGTTAAAGCTCTTAAGCAAATCAAGGAAGTTGAAAGAAAGAGAGTTAAGGAATACCTCAACTATCACCCTGAAGCAACTTACGGTGAAGGCTCGGTTTGGGATAATGTTATTTGCGATGTTGCTCTTCCTTGCGCAACTCAAAATGAAATTAACAAAACAGAAGCTCAAAGGCTTGCAGATTCAGGCTGCTATGCAGTTTGTGAGGGTGCAAATATGCCTACTAATGCCGAAGCTACCGAAGTGTTCCTTCAAAGGGATATTCTTTTCATCCCTGGCAAGGCTTCAAACGCAGGCGGTGTTGCAACTTCTGCTCTTGAAATGGGTCAAAACTCAATTCGTTCAAGTTGGACATTTGATGAAGTAGACGCAAAACTTAAAGGAATTATGATTAACATTTATTATCATATGAAAGAAGCTTGCGAGCAATTTGATGCAAAGGATAACTTTGTTGTAGGCGCAAACATTGCCGGCTTTATGAAAGTAGCAGACGCAATGATGGCTCAAGGTATTGTATAATAAATTCATTTTAATAAGACAGTATTTAAAGAAAAGGTGTAATCTCAACAATGGGATTACACCTTTTCCTTTATTTACGCAGATTTTTACGGATGTGTATACTGTCCATGCC
>CAVLCX010000066.1:4629-8164 GCA_963661525.1 bacterium | reverse complement strand
TCTTACCGTTCACTGTTTTATATGTACGAACTCTTACATAATACTTTTTCTTTGCTTTAAGCTTTTTAACGGTAGTCTTTGTAGTTTTCTGCTTTTTAACAGTTACGGTTTTCTTGTTTTTCTTAAACTTCTTGTCAGTTGCGACTTGAACTTGATAGCCCTTTACACCGCTGACTTTTTTCCATTCAACTGATACAGCTTTCTTTGCCGCTTTAATCTTTTTGATTGAAGCCGACTTTGGCTTTGAAACAGATTTAGCCGTTGTAATCTGTACGGCTACGGTAGTTGCACTTGTAGTAGGTTGTGTAGGTGTAGTTGACGGTGTCGGGCTTGGTGCTGGTTGAGCAGGTGCGGTATAATTCGGGTTAACAGTACCGCAACCATTCAAGCAAACCTGTGCGTTGTTTGAAAAATTGTGACCTAAAGCTTTGATTGTTTCGCCTATCTTCAATGTTTCTTGGCAAACTGAACATATGGTATCGCTCTGTTTACCGTCTTTTGTGCAAGTAGGGCTAACATAATTATTAACCGAAACAGGTTTGTGACCGAGTGCATCAATTTTTTCTTGCTTAACAAGAACAGCATTGCAAACAGAACAGTGCTTACCCTCTGTTAAACCTGATTGAGTACAAGTTGGTGCTACCGCTTCATCAATTACTTCTGTGTGGCCTAAAGCGTTAATGAAAGTATCTTTTACAGAGTAATCGCAATTTTTGCAAGTGTGAAGTGTATAACCCTTTTCGGTACAAGTAGGAGCCACTATAGTATCTTCTAAATCGTGTGCAATTATATTCGTAAAATCGCTCTTATATGAATCACCACAAAATGTACATACATGCTCTGTATAGCCTTCGGCTGTACAAGTAGGTGCTATGACATATGAAGAATATGTGTGACTTATTTTATCTATAGAAGTACCTTTTGCGAGTTCAACACCGCAGACGGAACAGACCTTATCACCGGTGTAACCTTCTGAGGTACAAGTTGCAGCTTTTTCATTTATGAGCTTTTCTGTATGACCTGTTGCAGGAATCGGTTTTTCTTCCGCATAGCCGTCATAGCTACATATTCTTTGTTTGATTCCATCATCGGTACATGTTGGATTTTTAATAACTTTCCATTCACCAAAGCTGTTGTGTTTGTCACCATCGCAAGGCACAAAATTGAAATGAATTTTAGCGTTAGTTAAATACTTATTATCCAAACCGATTGAAATGCTGTTCCATTGGGCTTGTGTTCCATAATAGTATACAACTGTTAATTCACTGCAATCATAAAATGCACCATTGCCGATGCTTACTACACCATTCGGTATTATTACGCTTGTTAAACTTTCGCAACTGGCAAATGCACGATAATCAATACTTGTTACGCTGTTTGGTATCAAATATGAAGTTCTTTTATTGCCAACAGGATATTGAATCAATTCTGTTTTATCTTTGTTAAATAATACGCCGTCTTGCGAAGAATAGTTTGCATTATTTGAATCAACAGTAAAATCCGTTAAGCTTGTACAAAAGCCAAATGCAGATTCACCGATACTTGTTACGCTATTAGGTATTGTTATGCTTGTTAAGCTTGAGCAACTATTAAAAGCGTATTCATCGATACTTTCTACACTATTGCCAATTGTTACATTTGTTAAGCTTTCGCAATTTCCAAATGCCTCTTCACCGATACTTTCTACACTATTGCCAATTGTTACATTTGATAAGTTTCTGCAATCGCAAAATGCACGATAATCAATACTTGTTACGCCATTACCTATTATCACACTTGTTAAACTTGTACATTTTTCAAATGCATTACTACCAATATTTGTTACGCTATCAGGTATTGTTATATTTGTTAAGCTTGCGCATTTATAAAACGCATTATAAAGGATACCTGTTACAGTCAGTGTTGCTTTCGCGTATGATATTGTACTTGGAATAGTGACATTTTGCGGTGTACCTGTATATCCAATTACTGTGGCAGTATTATTTCTGCCAAGTCGATATTTTAATCCGTCTATTATTACTGTATCAACATTAAATATAGTACCGTCAATACAATAAATGACACCTTCTGTTATACATTTGTTATTTATACCCAAACCTATTGATTTGAATTGTGATACTGTACCTAAATAATACACTTCTGTTACGCTTGTGCAATTGTCAAATGCGCAAGATCCAATACTTGTTACGCTATCAGGAATTGTTACACATATTAAACTTGTGCAATTTTGAAATGCATTATTACCGATACTTGTTACCGTCAATGTTTCATTCTCATATGATATTGTGTGTGGAACAGTAACTCTTTCAGGTGTGCCTGTATATCCGATTACAGTGGCAGTATTATTACTGTCAAGTTGATATTTTAATCCGTCTATTATTGCTGGGCCGCCATTGAATATGCAACCATCAGAACAATGAATATTAGTTTTTTCAAAGATTTCTATTTGAAATCTGCCCCACTCAGATTTCGTACCAGCATAATATATATCCGTCAAACTTTCGCAATAGTAAAATGCATCATTACCGATACTTGTTACACTGTCGGGTATTGTTATACTTATTAAGTTTTTGCAAAAACTAAATGCACTATTACCGATGCTTGTTACACTATCTGGTATTGTTATACTTGTTAAGCTTGTGCAATTAGAAAAAGCATTTTCACCGATACTTGTTACCATCAGTGTTTCATTCGCATATGATATTGTACTTGGAATAGTGACACTTTGCGGTGCATCTGTATACTCAATTACAGCGGCAGTATTATTACTGTCAAGTTGATATTTTAAACCGTCTATTATTACTGTATCAATATTAAATATAGTACCATCAGAACAATGAATATTAGTTTTTGTTAAGTCTTCTATTTGAAATCTGTTCCACTCAGATTTCGTACCTGAATAATATACATCTGTTAAGCTTTCGCACTCGTAAAATGCATCATTACCGATACTTGTTACACTATCTGGTATTGTTATACTTGTTAAGCCACTACACCAACCAAATGCAAAAACATTGATACTTGTTACACTATTTGGTATTGTTACGCTTGTTAAACTTTTACAACGCTCAAAAGCATAATCACCGATACTTGTTACGCTGTCGGGTATTGTTATACTCATTAAGTTTTCGCACCCGAGAAATGCATAATCGCCGATATTTGTTACACCACTTTCAATAACGACTGATTTGATAAAAGCGTTATCATAAAACGGACTGTCATAAGATGGAGTGACATCCACAAGATAATTGTTCATTTTCCCACTGCCGTAAATCGTGAGAATACCGGTAGAAGTATCAATCGAATAGCTTACATTTTCACCACAACTGCCTGTTTCAATAGCGGCAAATGCCGAAAAATCAACTACTGACACAATGCTCAAAAGCATTGTAATGGACAAAAATAGACTTATAACTTTTTTCATTTAAATTCTCCTTTATAAAACATACTCAATTTATATTAAAATATAAATGTTAATAAAATATTAACACATATATTTATCTATTACAATTACAAAACGATTACAAAAAAATAA
>CAVLCX010000066.1:0-4582 GCA_963661525.1 bacterium | reverse complement strand
ATAAAATATTAACACATATATTTAGCTAATACAATTACAAAACGATTACAAAAAAATAAAGGCGACCAATGGTCGCCCCTACAATCTTTCTCAAAGTCTTTATTTCGTCTATTAAATTTACAAACAATGCTTATCTTACATACAGTTTCATAACCTGCGCTCTTGCTTTATCTTCAAGTTCATCATCAAGCGGAGCAAGGGTGCATGAGCCATACTTATTTTTCACTGCTAAAGAAATAAGCAAATCGGCAAGTTGCGGATTTTTTGGCAAAACAGGACCGTGAGAATATGTGCCGAAAGTATTTTTATACCTTACACCCTCTGTTCCGTCCTCACCGTTATTACCGTAGCCTTTAATCATTTTACCGAGCGGTTCAACACCCTGACCGAGATAAGTTCTGCCGCTGTGATTTTCAAATCCGACTACTTCAATACCCTCTTTGGTTTTGTAGGCGAAATTTCCAATCATTCTTTCATCCTTACCCTCGGTATAAAAATCAATTGCGCCGATATATTCAAGCATTTTACCGTCGTGAGTTTTATAATACTTGCCAAGCATTTGGTAACCGCCGCAAATTGCAAGCATAACCTTACCCATTTCAATTGCACGCTTAATTTCTTTATCTTTACCTTTTTTCAAATCTTCAAGCAAAACATCCTGCTCAAAATCCTGGCCGCCGCCGATAAAAAGAATATCATAATCATCTGCATTAAAAGTTTTACCCATAGTGATTTTATCCACTTGGGTGGATATGCCGCGAAGTTCCATTCTTTTAGTCAAAGCGATAATATTACCCCTATCACCGTAGAGATTAAGCATATCAGGATAAAGGTGTGCTATTTTAATCATCATTCCCAAAAGTCTTTACCTCCAAGTCTTTTAGCAATTACAGGGCGCATAGTCATCATAGAAGTATAAGTAGGAACTATATAAACATCCCTGCCCTGACTTGTTGCAACATCAACGAGTTTATTATAATCTTCATTTTCAATAATTTTAATTTCGCGGTTTCCTACGCCTTCGTATTTAACACGAACCGCCATATCGTAGCAACGCTTACCGGTTACATAAAGTTCTTTAACATTAGGCTTATCAAAAATGCCTGAAAAATCGACATCCCAAATCCAGCTTATATCTCTGCCATCGGCAGCATTATCATTAAGCGAAAGAATCAATGTAAAATCATCATCAATACTTTTTAAGAAATTCATTGTTTGGCTGAAACCTGCCGGATTTTTAACAAGAATAAGATTAACCGTGTTATTTCCTGCTTTAAAATGTTCCATTCTGCCAAATGCACCGTTGAAGTTTTCAATAGCGTCAATAATAATTTTCTGCTCAATACCAAGTGCAGTAAGGGCGGCAGCACAGCCGATAGCATTATAAATATTATACGCACCGCCGATATTTACCTTAACAAGATTTTTATCCCCGTCAAAGTTTGCCACAACAATTGAATGGTCGTTCTTCATTTCTTCTACACTTTCAACCGCAAAATCAGGCTGTGGCCTTTTATATCCGCAATTGTTGCATACAAAACCGCCGAGGTGACCGTAGGTATGGTAAGTATAATCATATTCGTGCTTACAAAAAATGCAATATTTAGCGTCACTTATTTCAGGTGCTTTTGCATTTTTATCAAAAGGAACATTAACACCGAAAGTAATGATTTTGTTAGGGATTTCCTTTGACATTGAGTAAGTCAGCGAGCAATCGGCATCAAGGCAAACAATCGCATTAGGCAAGTTTTTAACCGATTCTTTAATTGCATTAAGCGTATGTGTAACTTCACCGTAACGGTCAAGCTGGTCACGGAAAACATTAGTTACAAGTATAACATCGCAGTGAATATATCTTGAAACCTCTTTGAATGCATTTTCGTCACATTCAATAATGGCATAATCTTTTTTGCACTTACCGGTAACGGTTGAATTCATTATAAACGAAGCAGTTACACCCGTAATAAGATTTGCACCGGATTTATTGATAAAATATGATTTACCTGCTTTTTTCAGCCCTTCTTCAAGTATACGGCAAGAGGTGGTTTTACCGTTAGTACCTGTTACAACTATAACCTTGGTATTTTTTGATAAATCTTTTAAAACATTTCTTTTAACTTTAAGTGCAACCTTGCCCGGCATAGATGTAGCACCCCTGCCAAGCTTATGCAAAACAAAAGTTACAATTCTGCAAACAAGGCAGCTTAAAAAAACTCTCATTTCGTTCTTCCTTTACTAATTATTATCAAGTCAATTTTAAACTAAAGGTGATACCAAGTCAATAACAATATGAATTTTTATTTTAATCAGATATATTTTATGGTATACTTTATTTACTATAATATGAGGGATAAAGATGGAATATTTAAGTTTTAACAAATATTTAAAAGATAAATTTGGGCAAAAGGTTTACAAAATCAGTTTAGACGGCGGATTCACCTGCCCTAACCGTGACGGGAAAATAGATACAAGAGGTTGCATTTTTTGTTCAAAAGGCGGAAGCGGTGATTTTGCGCAAAGCAGAAATTTAAGCATTACCGAGCAAATAGAAAGCGGCAAAAAAAGAGTTGAAAAGAAAATCAAAAGCGGAAAATACATTGCTTATTTTCAGGCTTTTACCAACACTTATGCTCCGGTTGAAATATTAAGAGCAAAATACAGTGAAGCAATAAACCACCCCGACATTGTTGCACTGTCAATTGCCACAAGGCCCGATTGCTTGGGTGATGATGTAATAGCACTTCTTGATGAAATGAATAAAGTCAAGCCGATTTTTGTGGAACTCGGACTGCAAACAATACATAGCGATAGCGCAAAGTATATAAGGCGAGGTTACAGTTTAGAAGTATATAACGAAGCTGTAAAAAAGCTAAAGAGCATTGGTGTAAATATCGTGGTGCATATAATTTTAGGTCTTCCGAATGAAAGTGAAGAAGATATGCTTGAAAGCGTAAAATATGTTTGCCAAAGCGAAATAGACGGAATCAAGCTCCAGCTTTTGCACATAATAGCAGGAACAGACCTTGCAAAAGACTACGAAAAAGGATTATTTAAAACCCTTGAATTTGAAGAATATGTTGAACTGATTGCAAAATGTGTTGCAATTATACCGAAAAACATTGTAATTCATCGGCTTACCGGCGACGGAGCAAAAAAAGATTTGATTGCACCGCTTTGGTCGGCAGATAAAAAAAGAGTACTGAATGCGATAAACAAAAAATTAGAGCAGTTATAATTAACTGCTCTAATTTTTTATAATTCATTATTATTTTTCTACTTTTTGTGAGTTTGCATATATTTCATTCATTCTTTCATCAGGGAAATGATTATCAAGATACTGCTCATAAACATTATTAGGTGCTTGGCCGGCATCACGCTTATCCATACGAAGCCCCGCAGTAGCGGAAACAAATGAATCAAATACAAAAAATACAATAAATGCCCACATTATAATTGTGCCGAGTTTAACCGGCAATTTTTCAATAACTTTTGACATAATAGGATAAACAGCTTTTATCCACAATATTCCCAAAAGCCCCCAAAAGCAAGAGTACAAAAAGCAAACGCGCCCGTTAATATTAAGCGGCATATTGCTGTAATCCCACGCAACAGAGCCAAACACAATTTCCTGCCCGAGCGAGCAGATATATTCCGTTATTGTACCTACGATAAACGATACGCCAAACACTTTCCAAACAGGTGCATCCTTAACCTTATAAAGTGCAAGAGTTAACACAACTGCGCCCATACCGTAAGCAACCGAAAACGGCCCCCACACAAGAGATTGGCGCGATTCGATATATCCGTGCTTAATTAAACACCACAGCGTTTCAACAAGAAAGCCCACTATACAGCTAATCATAAAAATCCAAACAATCTTGTCAAAACACAAGTCTTTTGCAAACTTGCTTTTTTCAACAACTTTTTCTTCATTTTCAACTTTATCAGTCATAAAATCAGCCTCCCTTATTTATCACGCTTTAATTATATCACGCAAAAAATAAAAGAGGCTAAACTAATTCTAAACTTTACGGTTTTAGCTTATACAAAATTATACAAGTGTACAATTATTCATAAATACCGACTGATTTAATAATAGGTGTTGAACGGCTTTGGCGAATTACAAAGCGAATACCCTTTGCCTTTTTACCTTTAAGATTAACAATCTTTTTAGCACCGATAACAGTACCCTTATAAACACGCTTAAACTTACCGTTTGCTTTTTGAATATAAAGGTCAAAAAGTTCAACACGCTGGCTGTTTGCCATATCTTCCTGCAACACAACATAATTAACCTTGCGAACATCATTGAATGTGAAATCAATAAATCCGTTATCCTTGGTAAGTTCACCGAGTTCCTGATAAACAATAGGATTTTGAGTAATATTATTTATCATTTTACCAAGCTTTTTAAGGTTTTTAACATCTTTTTTATGTATTTCACCTTGTGCATTTGGTGGAATGTTGAGAAGAAGCGTACAGTTATTACCTACCGAATTAAGATAGATTTTAAAAAGCCTTTTAGCACTTTTTGAATTTCTGTTATCTTTTTCGTGGAAGAACCAACCCTTGCGGATAGAAA
>CAVLCX010000065.1:4089-8174 GCA_963661525.1 bacterium | reverse complement strand
ACCTTACTTGCAATTATAGAAAAGATTAAACAAAAGAATTTATCTATTGAAGATGCAATAAAGGAATGGGAATATTCTTATATAAATTTTATAAAATCTATATATCAAAACGAAACTTCAAATATAAACGGCAAATTGGATAATTTTATAAAAAAAGAAGATGATGGTGTTAAAATAATATGGGGAGATTGTCTATCTGTATTAAAAAAAATGAGGTCTGAATCCGTTAGTCTTATGGTTACTTCTCCGCCATATTATAACGCCCGAGATTATGCTCACTGGAATAATTTAAATGAATATCTTGATAATATGAGAGAGATAATTCGAGAATGTTATCGTGTATTAGACAATCACAGAGTATTTGTATTTAATGTCGGAGACATATTTGATAATGATAATTTAAAAACAACATCCGTTTGGGGAAAGAGGAGAATACCACTAGGAGCGTATTTTACAAAAATATTTGAGGATGAAGGTTTTACTTTTGTTGATGACTTTATTTGGGATAAAGGAGAAGTGCAAAGTAAAAGGCAAAAAAACGGGAATACACCATATCCATTTTATCAATATCCTTTGAATTGTTATGAGCATATTTTTGTTTTTCATAAACATCGAGTTGATAATTATAGGTATCCTTGTCCAGTATGTGGGTCACTCAATGTTAATGGAAATGCTTATTCTGAAATTGGTGTGAAAAGTTGGGAATGTAAAAATCAGAATTGTTTTAAAAGAAGTAAATCGAACCGAGGAAAACGTTTTTCATTAAAAACAATTATTACACAAGATCATCAAAATGACGATTTTATAATTGACGCAGAAATGATTGCAAAATGGCGCAGAGATATTGTGAAAATAAACCCAGTAATTAAAATAAATTCAAAAGGTGAAAATATCCTAGGCCATACTGCTCCATTTCCTATAGACATCCCGGAATTTGCAGTACAAATGTTTTCGTATCCTGGGGAAATTGTATTAGATCCGTTTGGAGGTAGTTTTACATCAGTGATAGCTGCAGTTAAAAACAATAGAATTGGAGTTGGTATAGAGTTAAATAAAAAAATGTTTAAAACAAGTAGTTTTGTAAATCTTAAAAAAAATTTAGAAAATAAAAATATATCGGAGTTTGATTACAATGGAAGATGATGTAAAAAAATTAGTGATTGGTCTTTATGGCGAAATGCAATTATCAATGGTTTTGCATGAGATGGGATGGCAAGTTCATAGGGCATATATTGATGAAGGAATCGATTTTACAATAACTAAATATTGGTGTCCAAAATGTAAAAAGTATTCAGAACAATATATTAGATTTCAGAATTATGGAAAAACGAAGAAAAAATGTGTTACAAATTTATGTAATTGTTGTAAACAAACAGAATTAAATATTGTTTCAAGATATTTGCAGGTGAAGACATCTGAAGGAATACCTAGTAAAAATCCAAATGAAAAAACATTTAGTTTCCATCCAAAGATTCGTTATGATATGGGAGAAGATGTGTTTTATGTATGGATAGCTGTTTTTCCTTCTAAGCATGGAAAATTGTGTCACTTTTATATTTTCAACACAAAAGATGTTGAGCTGTTTGATGACATTACTCTTGACACATACCAAATAACCGACAATCAAAAAACGACATTACATATAAAAAATACAGGACAAGTTGTAAACAAAGGTAAAAAATATAATTACTCATGTTTTAATGAAAAATTTTATATGAATTTTGAAGCATTGGAATAAAAAGCAAGAAGAGTTAAAGATGGTTTTTGTATTTATTGTCTTTAAAAAGAGATAGTTTTAATTTTTAGCTCGCTTGTAAGTTATTATTAAGAAATATTTACAGAGGAACTTTTTACAGTATAAAAACTATAGAAAAAACAAAGAATGGGAACACTGTTACTAATAACACATTCCCATTCTTTGTTTTTATTTAACTGTTATATTCTTTGCTGCGATAAATGTGCCTTCGCCGCCGTCGGTTGTGATTTCTACCGTATCACCCTTGTTAACAAGCATTACTTCCATGCAGTCGCCTACATTGATGTAGTAATACTTACCGTCAACTTTGATATAGTAAACTGAATTACCGTCGTTAACGCTTGTTTTAATATCGTCAACCGTACCTGTAATTTTGCCGGAAGCGGTGGTTTCGTTTGCACTTGGTTTTTGCTCGCTTTCAGTTGAGCTGTTGCTGTCAGTATTATCATTTGCAATATCATTTTGATTTGAACCTGAAATTTCACTTTCGTCTACAATGATATTTGATTTATCCACATTATCGGCAATGCCTTTTTCTTTAAGTGCGTCAATATAACTTTCAATCGCATTGTTAAGTGCTTTCGCGTCACTCTTTGCGGTGTCAAGAAGCCCTGTACCTACTACTGTTTTATCCTTAAGGCTTACAAATGCATAGCCTTTAACGGTGTTACTGTCACCGTAAAGCGACATAAAGTATGTTGGGTTACCGTCAATTCCGAGTAAGATAGGGAATGTTGCTTGGTATCCGTAGTTCTGTACTGCGTCGGTAGCAGATTGCTGTGCGGAAATTTCCGTAGCACCTGCGCTCTTGTAATATCTTGCTTCTTTGGTACGCTGATTGATAAGAATGAAGCCGAAGTTTGAAGAATCACTTTCAGCAGAGGTTACACCTGTGAATACCCAAACATCATCATCCATAGCAATGTTACCGCTGCCGGTTGAAGCAATGTTTACATCATTTTGGAAAATGAGTGAGTTCCAGAAACCATTTTGAAACTTACCGTGGTAGTTATATTGCTCAAGTATAAGTGATTCACTGTAAACTACATCTATCCAGTTAAGGCTTTTATCTGTTTTAACTGTTTCAATATCGTAGTATTTGCTTTCGCCTGTAAGTGCGTCGGTAATAATTGCGCCCTTTACATCAGTACCGCCGTAAAGGCCGATAGTTTTATCAAGCACTGCTGTAATCCAATATGGGTGCATATTATCATCAATCTCGAAATTAGGAGTATCAAGAAGTGCGGTTGGATACTGAAAACGAAGATGACGGATAAGCTTTTCATTAAAGAGTTCGGCAGGGGAGTATTTAATGCCCTCACCGAATTTTTCAACGCAGTTAACTGCTGTTACCTTTTGGCTTACAAGGTCAATAAGCATATATGCCGGTGTACCGTTTTTAGTATTATTCATCCATTTGAAGAAATCGGCATATTGAAGATATGCAACCCTGCAAGGAGTATTTTTGTAGTTGATTTGTGTTGAATTATCGCTTACGACATACTGGCTTTTGTACTGCTCAAGAGAACCTAACTGCTGGTCGGCAAGTGCGTGCGCACGGTTGGCATCAAGCCTCGGCACCTTGTCATAGCTGATGTCTTTAAAATCTTTTTCAAAGTTTCCGTCACTTACCGTGAGAAGTTCACTGTAAGATTTAGCGCGGAAAAGTGTTACGCCGGTAACATAACCTACCGCCATAATAACTACAAGCACGCCTGCAATTATAACGGGAACTAATGATTTTTTCTTAACATATTCTTTTCTTTCAATTTTCTTGTTAGCTCTGCACACAAGTGCAAATGCTACCATAAATACAACAACAAGAAGAAGTAAAAACAGATACATTTGTGTATCTTTAAAATTGAAAGCAGGAAGCATCATATAGTATGCCACACCGCCGGCTATTGCTGTGATAAGAAGTGAAATAAATACACGAAGCGGCATTTTAGACGGCTTTACTATGGCTGTTACTTCGTCGTTTTTCGGCCATTTGATTTTTTCTTTGAATTCATTGATAACCTCGTCGGCATCATAATCCATATTTGGAATTTTATTATCCATAATTTATCTCCGATCTAAGATAGTTTAATTATTATACTATATATTAAAAATATAATCAATATATATTATTTTGTATAAAATGTAAATTTTCGCCATATTATTAGTGGTGGTTAAAATGAAAATTAAAAGTGTTACACTATCGGCTTTTCAAACAGTGATATTGATGCTTTTTTCGTTGGTATTTATTCTTTTTTCTAAAAATGCACGCATCGGTGCGTATGCCGGGTTAAAGCTTGCATTAAATACGGTCACCCCGTCGCTTTTGCCG
>CAVLCX010000065.1:0-4079 GCA_963661525.1 bacterium | reverse complement strand
GCCGCTTCTTATTATTTTTTTAACTTTTATGAAATCAAGTGCAAACAGCGTGTTTATTAAGATATTCGGTTTTTTTTCAAGGGCTTTGTTTAACCTGCCTGAAAGTTCGTTTTCGGCTCTGCTTTTCGGACTTGTGGGCGGCTATCCTACCGGCGCATTGCTGTGTGATGAACTTTTTGAAGCAGGCGAAATAGACTCAAATCAAGCTAAAAGGATGATGTGCTTTAATTTTTGCGGCGGATGTGGGTTTATCATCACCGCAGTCGGCAGTGCCGCTTTCGGCAACACCAAAATAGGTGTAATGCTGTTTTTATCAAATGTTATTTCATCGTTTATAATCGGCTTTGCACTTTCGTTTAAAGAAAAAAGGATAGAAAAAAGTACATATTCACTTACCGAATATGTACCTTTGGGTGATGCACTCACACTCGCCGCGCCGAAAGCTTCGCAAAGTGTGATTGTGATAACTGCATATATTGTTTTGTTTTCTGCATTAAGCAATATTTTTAAAATGCCCGAGCCGGTTTTGCCGCTTCTTGAAATTACAAACGGAGTGTGCGGCGGTGATTTTTCCCTGCCGCTTACAGCCGCTTTTCTTTCCTTTGGCGGAATATGTATCCATCTTCAAATATCGCAAAGTTTAAGAAAAATAAAAATGAGCTATTTTGAATTTTTGCTTTTTCGCCTTATATCAAGCGTACTTTCATATTTCGTTATGAAAATAATACTGCGCATTTTTCCGCTTGAAGTGCCTGTTTTTGCAAACAGCGCAACACCTGTAAAGCTCACAAGCGTAAATATCACCTTGTCCGTTTTACTTGTAATCGGCTGTTTTGTAAGCGTGCTTGATTTGAATTCAAGAAAAAAAGCCGTTTAATTCTTAATATTTTCAAACATTTTATTCATTTGTTTTTTTAGGGCGGGGTGGTTTGAAAGTGAAAAATCGTTTTTCAAGATGCTTTTTGCACATTCCTGTGCATTTTGCAAGGTGTCCATATCTTCAACCATATCGGCAATTTTGAGTTCGGGCAAACCGTGCTGGCGTGAGCCGAAGAAGTCACCGGGGCCGCGAAGCTTAAGGTCTGTATCGGCAATTTTGAAACCGTCGCTGTATTTTTTCATAGTCATAAGCCTTTCGCGTGCGGTTTCGCCCTTTGCGTCGGATACAAGCACGCAGTAGCTTTTTTTATTGCCCCTGCCTACTCTGCCGCGTAGTTGGTGCAGGGTTGAAAGGCCGAAACGCTCTGCATTTTCAATAACCATAATTGTAGCGTTTGGCACATCCACACCTACTTCTACTACTGTTGTGGCAACAAGCAGGCTCACTTTGCCGCTTGCAAAGGATTTCATAATTGCTTCTTTATCCTTAGGCTTCATTTTGCCGTGAAGTATTCCGAGATTATAGCCTTTAAATTCACCGTTTGCAAGTTCATCTGCAAGTTCTTCTGCGCTTTTTATATTGGTTTCGTTTTCTTCAACAGCAGGGCAGACCATATAGCACTGTTCGCCGCGTGCAATAGCGTCTTTGATAAATTTATAAAGCCTTTTGTGATAGCGTGAATCAACCACATCTGTGCGTATTTCCTGCCTGCCGGGTGGAAGTTCATCAAGAATACTTATATCAAGGTCACCGTATAAAATTAAACCGAGTGTTCGCGGAATAGGGGTGGCACTCATAACAATTGTGTGTACATCTTCACCCTTTTCGGCAAGCTGCGCCCTTTGCTTAACACCGAAGCGGTGCTGTTCATCTGTAATAACAAGGGCAAGATTTTTGAAAACAACATCATTTTGTATCAATGCGTGTGTGCCGATAATTAAATCAATATCACCGTCAAACAGGGCTTTTTTTATTTCTTTTTTTTCCTTTGCAGGTGCTGAACCCGTTAAAAGGCGAATATTTATACCTGCCGGGGCAAGAATTTTTGATAGGCTTTCATAATGCTGGGTGGCAAGTATTTCCGTAGGTGCCATCATGGTTGCCTGGTATCCGTTTTTAATAACGGAATATATCAAGCTTGCCGCAACTGCGGTTTTGCCCGAGCCTACATCACCCTGTACAAGCCTGTTGCAAGGATATTTGCTTTTCATATCCTGCAAACATTCTGCAATTGTCCTTTTCTGCGCATTGGTTAAATTAAAAGGCAAAAGTTTTTCAAATTCACTGCTGTAATCATCTTTTATCACTAATGCGGTTTCACTTTTTTTATTGCTTTTCAGTTTCAGCAAACCGAGTTGAAGCGTTAAAAGTTCTTCAAAAATCAATCTTTTTCTTGCCGGCAGATAATCATCTGCACTGTTTGGAAAATGAATGTTTCTGATGGCTTTATCAAGAGAGATAAGGTTATATTTTTGCATTATCTCATCATCTAATGTTTCGTCAATCTCGCCGAGTTCATCAAGTGCGGTTTTCATTATTTTAGAGATTGCACGGGAAGTGAGCTTCTCTTTCGCCGGGTAAACGGGTTGAATGGCAAGTGCATTCTCCGCCTTTTCGATTTTAGGCGAATTCATAGAAAAATTAAGCAGACTTTTTTCTATTTTACCGTATAAGTAATAATCTTCGTAAATGCGTAAAGATTTTGCAAGGAATTTATTGTTAAAAATTGTAACGCTGATTACATTTTCACCGTCTGAAAATTTACATTTGAAAAGAGTTAAGCCACGCCTTATCATCGCTTCTTTAACCGGTGTGATAAGCGTTGCTTTTATACTGACTGTTTCTCCGCTTTCAACTGTTGTAAGGCTTTTGTTTGCCGACCAATCTTCATACTTTCGCGGATAAAAATGAATAAGGCTGTCAACGCAAAAGATGCCAAGACTGTTAAACAGCTTGGCTCTTTTTTCGCCGACACCCTTAATAAATTGAATATTGCTATCTAAATTCAGCATAGCTTACTCCACTGAAATGATAAAATAATATATAGGTTGATTACCGTTTACAATGCTGATTTCAACATCGTTTCCGTATTTCTTTGAAAGTGCTTCTTCCACAATTTCAGCATCTTCTTCACTTGCACCCTCACCGAAAATAATTGTGATAAGTGAATGCTCGCCCTTTTTGAAAAGCTTTTGTGTGGATTTAATTGCAATATCGGTAACGCTTTCGCCTATGAATTTGATTTTTCCGTTGCAAAGGCCCATAATTTCGCCTTGCTTTATAGGTTTTCCGTCAACCTCACTGTCCCTTGCAGCAAAGGTAACCTGGGCTGTTTCTACATTTTCAAAAGCAGAAATCATATTCATCTGGTTTTCATCTGCACTTGCAGTTTCATCAAATGAAAGCATAGCGGAAATGCCCTGCGGTATAGTTTTTGTAGGCAATACCCTTACATCTCTGTCTTTCGCCATTGGGCCTGCCTGCTCTGCCGCCATTATAATGTTTTTGTTATTAGGTAATACATATACAACTTTTGCCGGAGTTTTTTCGATTGCGCTTAAAATATCGTCTGTTGACGGGTTCATAGTTTGCCCGCCGCTTACTATTGTATCTGCACCGATGTCGCTGAAAAGTTCTTCAAGCCCACTGCCTGCACATACGGCAACGAATCCGTATTCATTTTTAGGTTCGCGTACTTCGGGCTCAATCGGCTTTTCGCCGTCTTTTACACCTACATCTGCGTTTGCGTGCTGGTATCTCATATTATCTATTTTAATGTTAATAAGCTGGCCGTATTTAAGCCCTGCCTGAATAACATTTCCCGGCTCGTTTGAATGAACATGAACTTTGATGATACTGCTGTCATCAACAACTACTACGCAGTCACCGATTGATTCAAGATAAGCACGCAGCTTGAGCGGGTCTTTTTCTTTTGCACTGTCATTTTTTTCTATCAAAAATTCAGAGCAATAGCCGAATTCAATATCGTCGCTTGCATTTGCAACAGTTGATTTTGAAGGCATTGAAACAGGTGTAACACCCGAACCGTCAAGCGGCTGAACTATAACACCGTTTCGCCAAACACTTTCCATTCCTTCAAAAACAAGTACAAGGCCTTGGCCACCTGCGTCTACTACGCCGGCTTTTTTAAGAACAGGTAAAAGCTCCGGTGTTTTGGCAAGTGCTTCTTTTGCTGCAG
>CAVLCX010000064.1:0-8190 GCA_963661525.1 bacterium | reverse complement strand
TTTCGCTCGGTTGCCCCAAAAATCAGGTTGACGGCGAAGTAATGCTTGAAAAATTAAATGAAAGCGGCTTTGAAATAGCGCAAAGCATTGAAGACAGCGATGTTATGATTATTAACACCTGCGGCTTTATTGAGGACGCTAAGCGTGAGGCTATTGAAACTATTTTAGAGGTCGCTGAATATAAAAAGGCAGGAATTATCAGCGCAATTGTTGTTACGGGTTGCCTTGCCGAAAGATATCAGGACGAGATTATTAAGGAAATTCCCGAGGTTGATTCCGTAATAGGAATCGGTGCGGATAATGACATTGTTAAGGTTTGCCACAAGGCCTTGCTCGGTGTCAGAACAAGCTTTTACCCCGATAAGAAGTATCTGCTTCTCGAGGGTGACAGAATGCTTTCTACACCTAAGCATTGGGCTTATTTGAAAATCAGCGACGGCTGTGATAACAGATGCTCTTACTGTGCAATTCCGCTTATTCGCGGCGGTTATATTGAGCGCCCGACAGAGAATATCATCAAAGAGGCAAAGGACCTTGCCGCTAAGGGTATTAAGGAACTTATAATCATTGCGCAGGATACCACAAAATACGGCTTAAAGCTTTACGGTGAATATCGCCTTGCAAGTCTTTTAAAGGAGCTTGTTAAGATTGACGGTATCGAGTGGATTAGGCTTTATTATTGCTATCCTGACAGAGTTACAGACGAGCTTATCGACGTAATCGCAAGTGAGGATAAAATTTGCCCTTATATTGATATCCCGCTTCAGCATTGTGATAAAAATATTTTAAAAGCAATGCACAGAACAGGCTCTTATGAGGAACTTAAGAAGCTTCTTTTCAAGATGAAGGAGAAAATCCCTAATCTTGCGCTTCGCACCACCTTTATGGTAGGTTTCCCTGGTGAAAGTGACGAGGATTTTGAGGAGCTTTGCAGATTTATTAAGGAAATCAAGTTTGACAAAATGGGCTGCTTTACATATTCGCCTGAGGAGGATACTCCTGCCGCCGAGTATGATAATCAGATTGACGAGGAAGTTAAAAAAAGACGTGCCGACGTTTTGATGGATATTCAATATTCAATCAGCGAAGAGCTTAATAAGGCAAGGGTCGGCAAGACTTATAAGGTTATTGTTGACTCGTTTGACGACGGAATGTATAACGGCAGGGCTTATTTTGATTCGCCTGAGATTGATAGCGGAATAATCTTTAAGAGTGATGATAAGCTTGAAATCGGCGAGTTTGTAAGAGTTAAAATTACAGGCTGTGACGGCTATGATTTGATTGGAGAAAAAGTATGAATTTACCGAATAAGATAACAGTATTTCGTTTTTGCTGTATTCCTTTTTTAATGGCATTTTCACTTATTGAATTTAAGTACCATTGGGTTGCGGCACTTCTTGTATATTTTGTTGCGTGTATGAGCGACAAGGCTGACGGTATTATTGCAAGAAAAAGGGGACTTGTAACCGATTTCGGCAAGGTTATGGACCCGCTTTCAGATAAAACTCTTGTTTTTGCCGCTTATCTTGTATTTATCAATATGGGCTGGCATACAGAGCTTTGTATCCTTCTCATGCTTGCAAGGGAATTTCTTGTTGCGGGAATAAGAATGCTTGCCGCCGCTAACGGTGAAGTTATCGCCGCTAATGCCTTTGGTAAGTGTAAAACGTTTCTTCAAATGTCAACAACAGGTATGACCTTCCTTATTCTTGCAATCGGCGAGGGTGCGGCTGATATCACAACCTCAACTCATTGGCTCAATGTTTATTGCGCTATTGCATTTTGGGCTGTGAGCATTGTTGCCGTTTTGAGCGGTCTTATTTATGCTAAAGACGGTTGGTATTTAATAAAAACAAAATAATTGTTGCAAATTCATAAAAAATAGATATAATAGTAGTAGATAATAATATTAAAAACTATGAAGCAGAGAAGTAAGCAGGTATGTTTATTCAGAGAAAAAACCATTTTGCTGTGAGGTTTTATAATCTAACTGCCCAAATGCACTGCCGAGTTACTCAAAGGAAATCAGTATTTTGAGTCGTTTTGCCGCGTTATAGGCATAAGCTGTATATATGCAGTTAAGTTATAAACAAGAGTGGAACCGCAGTAATTTATTGCCTCTGTCATAATGACAGGGGCATTTATTTTTATTGTTTTAGTTTATAAGGGAGATATATTTATATGTTTGACTCATTTAAAGAGGATGTTAAAAGCTTTATGGAGCATGACCCGGCAGCAAGAAGTCCTATTGAAATTGTGCTTCTTTACCCTGGATTTAAAGCACTTCAAAGCCATAAGCGTGCTAAATGGTTTTTAAACCATAAAATGCCGTTTATTGCAAGATATATAAGCCAGCGCAGCGCACACAAAACAGGAATTGAAATTCATCCCGGCGCTACAATCGGCAGGAGGGTATGTATTGACCACGGTAACGGTATTGTTATCGGCGAAACAACCGAAATCGGTGACGATGTTATGATTTACCAGGGCGTTACACTTGGCGGAACCGGCAAAGATGTCGGCAAACGCCATCCCACTATTGAAAGCGGAGTAATGATAGGCTCGGGTGCTAAAGTCCTCGGCCCGATTACCATTGGCAGAAATGCAAAAGTTGCCGCCGGCGCAGTTGTAGTTAAAGATGTCGAACCTAATTGTACTGTTGTAGGTGTTCCGGGTGAGGTTGTAAGGATTGACGGTGAAAGAGTTGATGACCTTGACCAAATCAACATTCCTGACCCGCTTATGAATTTAATTAAAGAAAACCAAGCTGAAATTAGCAGCTTGAAAGAAGAAATAAAAGAATTAAAGGAGAAGTTAAAATGAGAATTTTTAATACAATGACTCGTCAAAAGGAAGAATTTATACCAAATAACCCGGACGAAGTAAAAATTTATGCTTGCGGACCTACCGTTTATAACTATATTCATATCGGCAATGCAAGGCCGCTTTGTGTTTTCGATGTATTAAGAAGATATTTGGAATACAGGGGTTACAATGTAAAATTTGTGCAAAACTTTACTGATGTTGATGATAAAATTATCAAGCGTGCAAATGAAGAGGGTATTACCTTTGAGGAAGTTTCAAAAAAGTACATTGAAGAATTTTGGACTGATGCAAACGGATTGAATTTCAAAAAAGCATCTGTTCACCCAAAAGCAACAGAAAATATTGACGAAATCATCAATATTATTAAAACACTTGAAGAAAAAGGATATGCATACGCCGTTGACGGTGATGTATATTTCAGAACTCTTAAATTTAAGGAATACGGTAAACTCAGCCACCAGCCTATTGATGATTTGCAGTCAGGTGCAAGAATTGCAATTGGCGAAAAGAAAGAAAATCCTCTTGATTTTGCACTTTGGAAAGCGGCAAAAGAGGGTGAACCTTATTGGGATTCTCCTTGGGGCAAAGGCAGACCGGGCTGGCATATTGAATGTTCTGCAATGAATAAAAGATTTTTAGGTGACACAATTGACATTCACTGCGGCGGTCAAGACCTTATTTTCCCACATCACGAAAACGAAATAGCACAAAGCGAATGTGCTAACGGCTGCACATTTTCAAAATATTGGATGCATAACGGTTATATCAATGTTGATAATGTAAAAATGAGTAAATCTCTCGGCAACTTCAAAACAGTTCGTGAAATTGCAAATGTTTACGGATATGAAGTAATCAGGTATTTCCTTATTTCATCACATTACCGTTCACCTATCAATTACAGCCTTGAAATTATTGAACAGTGCAAGAGCGCACTTGAAAGACTTTATACTTGCCGTGAGAGCCTTGATTTTACCCTTAAAAACGCAAAAGATATTCCGGATGATGAAGAACTTATCAAAAAACTTAACAGCCATAGAGAGCAGTTTATAACCGCAATGGATGATGACCTTAATACAGCAGACGGTGTTGCCGCTGTATTTGAACTTGTTAAGGATATTAACACATCAATTCTTGATAAGGAAGTATCAAAAAATGTTTGTAAGAGTGCAGCTACTGTTTTTGATGAATTATGTGATGTTCTCGGCATTCTTTATAATAGGAAAAACAATGATGTTGATTCAGACATTGAAGCACTTATTGAAGAACGCCAGCAGGCAAGAGCAAATAAGGACTGGGCAACAGCAGACAGAATTCGTGATGAACTCAAAGCAAAGGGTATTATCTTAAAAGATACACCGCAAGGTGTTACTTGGACTAAAGAGTAATATAATAAAGAGCAGGGGACTTTTGTTTTCCTGCTCTTTTTAAAACAATAGGAGTAATTTTATGGTAGATAAAAGAAAATTTAAGGATACCGAGGTATCGCTTTTAGGTTTAGGGACTATGCGCCTACCGTGCGAAACCGAGCAAAAAAGAGAATCGAACCCAAATATTGATTACGAAAAGGCACAAAAGCTTGTTGATTTAGCTTATAAAAACGGTGTTAATTATTATGATACCGCATATATGTACCACTGCGGTAAAAGTGAAAAGTTCATAGGCCATGCGTTAAAAAAATATCCGCGAAATACATATTTCATTGCTGATAAACTTCCTATTTGGATGTGCGATACAAAAGAGGATATGCAGCGTGTATTTGCAAATCAACTTGAAAGAACAGGTATGGAATACTTCGATTTTTACCTTCTTCATTCACTTGATAAAGAAAATTTTGAAAAATGCGAAAAATTCGGTGCATATGACTTTATTAAGCAAAAACAAAAAGAGGGAAAAATAAAATATATCGGTTTTTCATTTCACGGAACAGTTGATGATTTAAGGCATATAGTTTCGGCTCACGATTGGGATTTTGCACAAATTCAAATGAACTATCTTGATTGGGAAAACCAAAATGCCAAAGCACAATATGAGATACTTGAAGATGCAGGCATACCTACAATTGTAATGGAGCCTGTAAGGGGCGGTAAGCTCGCTTTAGTTAATAACGAGATAAAAGATATATTCAAAAGCAAAAAGCCAGATATGAGCGTGGCATCGTGGGCTATGGGCTTTGTTGCAAGCCATAAAAATATAATTACAATTTTAAGCGGAATGAACAGCGAGGAACAGATGCTTGATAATCTGTCAACTTTAACCGATTTCAAAGCATTTGGTGATGATGAATATTCGACTTGCTTTAAAGCGGCATCAATACTTAATAAAAGTGAGGTTATAGGATGCACAGGCTGTGACTATTGCCAGCCTTGCCCTAAAGGTATAAAAATAAGTTCATTTTTCTCACTTTATAACAGTGTTGTTTCAGGTGATGTTAACATTCAGCAGGGAAGAGAAGCATATGATTCATTTGCTGTTAATCCTACCGCTTGCGCCTGGTGCAATAAATGCAAAAATCATTGCCCGCAATCTATAAGCGTACCTGATGTATTGGAAGGAAAAGTTATTAAACTGTTTATGCAATGATTTGATTCTCGTTAAAATCAAAACGGCTTTATATTCTCAATATCGCAATATGTATTGCCAATGTCTTATTATTATGTTAATATTATATATTAGGGGAAGCTTGTATGAAAAAGAGACTGAGCATTTTGTTGTCTATTATCATAGTTTTGTCTATATGTGCGCCGATTACAAATGTTATGGCTGAAGAAGCGAGAAAGCAAAGTGTATTAAAAACAGGCAAAGAAATTGCCGCACTGTGCAATGAATATGACAATTACAGCAATTCAAATGACGGCGATAAAATTGATAATCGCTTGATGGTAAAAACTGATGACAATATTGATGAATATGGTGCTGTTGACAGTGTTTATGGTTTTGGTTATGCCTTTTTGCAGTATGCAGATGATGAATCAGCAGAATTTGCGAAAACACAATATGAAAATGCAGGTTATACAGCAGATTATGATAGTGTTATTACCACTTCTTCTACCTCTATAGGTTCCAGTGGTAACTGGAGTGATGAATGGGCATACGAAGAAACGGATGCAGTTTCTGCTCTTGATTATTATAAATCAAAAATTAAGCCGAATATAAATATTGCCATAT
The DNA here is from genome assembly GCA_963661525.1 of bacterium. Lineage (GTDB taxonomy): Bacteria > Bacillota > Clostridia > Oscillospirales > Acutalibacteraceae > Eubacterium_R. The sequence goes on along the minus strand of CAVLCX010000064.1, from coordinate 2,199 downwards.
TGGATACTGGAATAAATTATAACCACGAATTGTTCAAAAACAGAGTTGTGCGTACTCATACAGATTTCAGCACAGATGCATCTGATGACGAAATGGATAAATATGGTCATGGAACAAATGTTGCCGGTGCAATTGCTAAAAGTACACCAAGCAATGTTAGATTGTCCTGCTACAAGATTCATAACCAAAATGGTGAAGGAACTTCAGCAACAGCTTTAGCTGCTTTTGAGTATATCAAGCAGCTTTCAAACAAGCCTGATATAATTAACTGCTCTTTTGCGACTCGTTCAGGTCTTGGCATTGTAGTGGATGAACTCGTTGATATGGGCATAACTGTTGTTGCTGGTGCCGGAAATGAAGGCAAAGAAGTGTATCAACAGCCGGCGATATTTGACAGTGCTATAACTGTTGCAGCAACAAATAGATATGGGAGTGCTTGGAGTTCTTCAAATTACGGTTCTTGTGTCGATATTGCTGCACCGGGAGATTATGTTTATACAGCAGATATGAGCAGTAATACTGCATATGAATTTGCTAGTGGCACATCACTTGCCACACCATTCGTATCAGCAGCTGCTGCTTATGTACTAATGAATAACAGAAAATATACACCTGAACAGGTAAAACAGGAGCTTATTGCAACGGCAACACCATTCAAAAAAAGTTCCTGTTATTATGGTCGCTATGGTGCAGGTATCGTAAACTTTTCAAATATCATAAACGGTACAAGATGCAAGAATGTTACATCAAACATTGAAAGCGGCGCATATCGTGGCAATATAAGCGTTGAATTAAAATGTGCAAATTCACTTGTGGATATTTATTACACAACAGATGGCACTTTGCCGACAGAAATAAACGGCACAAAATATACTGCACCTATTGATGTTACGGATTCAACCAGAATTATCGCAGCTGCCTTTGCAAGGGCAGGTTCTCCTTTCCACAGTAAATTTACTTATCTTGATTATTACATCTTGGAAAAAAATGAAAGTGAGTTTGTAATAGACAGAGATGGCATAATTAAAGCATACCTCGGCAATGAAGCAAATATTGTTGTTCCTGATGTAGTAAATGGAATAGAGCCAAGACAAATAGGTCCGCAAGTATTCAGCAATAGCAATATTGAAACCATCACTTTGCCGGATACAATTGAAAGCATCGGTGATGATGCTTTCAGTAATACAAATCTGAAATCAGTAACTGCAAATGGTATTGAAAATTTAGATAAACGCTGTTTCTATGGTTGCAGTAAACTTGCTGATATCGATTTATCAAAAGTAAGATATATCGGCAGTGAAGCTCTTTTCGGATGTGAATCATTGCCAAAACAACCTGATTTTTCATCAGCAGATTGGGTTGCCGAAAAAGGATTAGCAGGAACATATTTTAATATAGTAAATCTTCCTAATTGCACAAGAGCAGATGATAATGCATTTGTCGGCTGCACAGCTGATGAAATTGTACTTAATAAAGCAAAATCAATTGGAAATAGTGCTTTCAATAACTGTAAAAATCTTAAAGTGCTTTATGTTCCAAATGCGCAAGACTTAAGCGGACGCTTTAACGGTTGCAGTAATCTAAATATGATTTTTGCACCAAAGGCAACTTATATAACATTGTCTATTCCAAATAACACAACAATCTATTGCAGTGATAAACTGACAGGAGTTGATTTTCTCGATGATTACAAGGACTATAAATATACCTTTATAAGTCCCGAGTACACACCGGGACTTAACGAAGCAGACAGAGATGGTTACACAGACAGATTCATCCGTGTTGAAAGTGATAAATTTGCTAAAAGCAAAGGCGGACAAATACGAACAAGAGATAATGGCTTGCGTTTTGGTTTTGAATTTGATGAAAATAACATAGCCTTTGATTTCAAAAAATACGCAGAAAATATTGATTACGGCTTTGTTTATACCTTTGACTCTTATGAAAACAAGAATGATTTTCAAAAAAATTATTCATTGAGAGCAAACAGAAACAATGTTTTTGTAAAATCTGCAAATAAAAGAAATGTTGAAGGAACTGTTTCAACATATAATGCAGTATTTACAGGAATAACAAAGGATCATTACAATAACGAAATCACTGCAAGAGCCTATGTTTGTATTGACGGAATGTATTTTTATTCGCCTGTCATTACACGAAGCTACAGCAGTGCCTCAAGAGCTGATGATTATGTTGGTA